>JABDRH010000306.1 GCA_013041835.1 Desulfatitalea sp.
ACTGACATGCACGAGCGTCTGCCTGTATCCGTTGTCTCGGTTTTGAATCACCGTACGCAAGGCGGTCTGCCTTTCGAAAACGCGTTCGAGACTGCGTTTGAAGACTTTAATGTCCAGATCGCCTTCCAGAACCCAAGCCGCCGGAAGGTTGTGACAGACACTTTCCGGAAATTCCAGTTGCCTTTTGAGAAGCCGCGCCTGCTCGACCGATACCCCTCTGTCTGCAGTGACGGAAAGCGCCACCGGACCGGATCGACTGCCGTTGTCGTTCGTATCGGAAGATAACGAAATCTTCTCGGCGATGGCGGCCAACCGTAAGGATACCATTTCCGCCACGGTCAATCGGTGTCCTGACGCCTTTTCGGTTTTACGAATGGCCTCAAGCGCCAACAGGGAGTGCCCGCCGATTTCAAAGAAATTGTCTTCTCGGCTGATCGCATTTTTAGGCTTGATCAACTCCGACCAAATCCGGGCGACCAACTTTTCGGTTTCGTTAACCAGGGCTGAAGACGCCAAAATGGTTGATTCGCTGACCTCAGGTCTGGGCAAGCCACGCCGGTTGACCTTGCCGTTGGGCATCAATGGAATCTCATCCACCACCAGCAGGTATTGCGGCACCATGTAGTTGGGCAACATGCTGCGCAGTTGCTTGCGCACGGCAGCGGCCTGAAAACCGTCTCCGGATGCCGGTACGCAGCAGGCAACGATACGGACATCCTCACTGGACAGCTCCCACAGATATACAGCCGCGGCCTTGACTTCCTTGCAGCCCGCCACTGCGGATTCAATTTCACCAAGTTCTATGCGGTATACCCGCAGCTTGACCTGATCGTCCAGTCGGCCAAGGTGCTGGATTTCACCACTGGGAAGTAATTTCGCCAGATCGCCTGTACGGTAAATGCGGCCGAAATCAGGGTGATCAAGAAAACGCTCGGCATTCAACTCCGGCCGGTTGTGATATCCGAGGGTGACGCCTTTGCCGCCGATGCACAACTCCCCTGGAGTGGAAACCGGCAAGGGCTTGGCGTTGGGGTCAAGAATGTAAACTTGCGTGTTGGCAATGGGTTTGCCGACCGAAATGACTGCATCCGAAGTTCTGATCCGCTTGCAGGTCGACCAAACCGTAGTTTCGGTGGGACCGAACATGTTCCATAGCTCCGACACTCTGGGCAGCAGTTCCTTCACCAGATCCGGAGGCAGGGGTTCTCCGCCGCACAAGGCTTTCAGTTTTTGATCTCCGGGACGCTGCTCGGCCCATGCGCTCGTCAGCAGCATCCGCCAGGTGGAAGGTGTTGCCTGCAAAAGCGTAATGCCGTGCCGCGCGATCAGATCGGCAAGTCTATCGCCATCTTTGACTTGGTCCCGATCCGCGACGATCACGGCACCGCCGCAGATCAACGGCATATAAAGCTCAAGCACCGAAATATCAAATGAGAGCGTCGTGACGGCCAGCAGTCGGTCATCGGATGAACAGCCCGGCCGCCGCACCATGCTCTCGAGAAAGTTGATCACGGCACCATGGTGCACCCGCACCCCTTTGGGCTTGCCGGTCGATCCGGACGTGTAGATGAGGTAGGCCATTCGATCCGGACGCGGCTCCGGCAACGGTGCCGGCACATCCCTTTCCAGCCCAGGATTGCAGCATTCATCGATGTCGAAATGGGCGATGTCCGATTCCCGGACGCCTTGGGGCGCCAGGCTGTCCTCCATAACGGCCACCGCATCGGAATCCTGGAGCATGTAAAGAAGCCGATCCTGGGGAAAATCCGGGTCTAACGGCAGGTAGGCAGCCCCTACTTTGAAAAGCGCCAGAACACAGGCCACCATTTTTTCCGTGCGCCGGCAACACAGGCCGACGACATCCCCGCGCTTAACGCCCTTTTCAGAAAGCATGGCGGCGATGGCGTCCGACAAGCGGTCCAACTGCCGGTAGCTTAAAAACGCCTCACCGCTAATCACCGCGTCGGCATCAGGACTTTTTTCTGTCTGCAGGCGAAAGGCATGGATAACGTCAGGATGCTCAATTGCAATATCCGTTGCATTGCTGTGACGCAACGCCTCGGGCAAAGCGGTCGTCAGGGCAATATCGGCAATGCGGATATCCGGGTCGGCGGCTACAGCGGACAGAAGGTATGCCAAGCTTTGTAGCCAGGCGGCGATCGTGGTCTCACTGAACAATACGGTTGAATAGGTGGCCTCAATGGTCAGACGATCGGCCGAGGGCATTACGTTCAGAAAAATCTCAAAATTCTCTGCCGCACGCGGAACGGTTCTCACCATTGCCCTTGCCTGGCCAAGGTCCAGTTCATTCATCGCCTGATCGATATTGAAGATGGTGCAAACCAAAGGCACGCGGCTCCTATCGACGACCATGTTCTCCATCAACTTGCCAAAAGTGAAATTGGGATGCTCGCTGGCGTCGAGCACTTCCAGTTTCACACGATTCACGATGTCGGCGAACGTTGACCCGCCGTCGACATTCACCCGGATAGGCAAGAGCTGAACCATGTGCCCTATCTGATTCATGCGGTTCATGGCGGCCTGACCGGCCACCGGCAACCCCACCACCAGGTCGCTGGTTGACGTCAAGCGGTAAAGCAGTGAAAAATATCCGGCCATGACCACATTGACGAGACTCGCTTTCATCTTCGCGGCCGCTTTGGGCAAAACAGTCACCAGGTCATTTTCCAACTCGAAGTCGTACCGAGCAGCCTGAAAAGTTCTGGCCGCCGGACGAACACGGTCGACCGGCAAATCCAGAACCGGCGGCGCTTGTTTGAACTTATCGTGCCAGTAGTCAATATCGGTGTTGGCTATCTCTTTGGCATCGATCTGTTCGGCGAATTCAAAGAAGGATTCGGCAGGCGGCAATCCATTAGTACGTCCATCGTTGCGATATAGTGCTGTCAGCTCTTTTAGGAGCAGCCCGAAAGACCATCCATCGCAAATGATGTGATGCGCCACGATGGTCAACTCGTAACGGCTGTCCGCCAGTTGTTTGACCCATGCGAAAAGCAGCGGCCCTTCTTCGAGATTCATCGGAGAAATGGCAATATTACGCCACAGATAGTCGATTTCCTTCTTCTGTGACTCGACGGGCAAATGGCGCAAATCCTCGAAGTGCAAGTCAAACGGTTTCGCCTCAGGCAGGCAGATTTCGTTGCCCTTGCGGGAGAAAGTGGCGCTTAAAATATCGTGACGCTCAATGAGCTTGTTAAAGCATCTTTCTAGCAGCTCAATATCCATTGGGCCTTCAATGCTCAGCGAAACGGCTTCATTGAATGCCGTATTGGCCTCGTCGCTCATTTGGGCGGAGGCAAGGATCTCCTTTTGGGGCCATGTGGTCGGGCTCACACGCAACAGTTCACCTCCGGCAAATGGATCGAAGTTATTCGAAGTCATGGCTTGCCTACCTCCAGGTATGCGCCTTTGTTGTCCGGGTCCTCTATAAAATAAGCCGGTTCTCCCTGGGCATTTTTACCAAGCCGCGCCCCAGCAGGCAGTTCACCTGGACCGGACAGGAATTTTTTTGCCGCCACTTGGTCGCCCTCGACCAGACCATTCAGAATCAACTGCGCCAACGATTTCTTGAAGGCGGACAGAATTTTGGCACAATCGGCTTTGCTATGTTCCGTCGTTAGAAAATTCGGACGGTATTGCTGGATATGAATGCCCTCCAAGGTCATCATGGCGAAAAGCAAGTGTCCCCAATGCGCGTTGGCGGGCACGGCCACATAGAAGATGGAGGCAAACGCCTCAAAAGTAACATCGCACTTCATCCGGGCAATGAATGTCTTTGCTTCGGAAGCCACGCTTCCTGTTTTTTCCTCCAGGGCATCATAGAGTTTTTGGCCTTCCGCTTTAATTTTAGTCAATACGGCTTGGGCCGCGGCAAGGCAAAGGGGGTGACGAACGAATGTACCCGCAAAAAACGTCACACCCGATTCCGGAATTGAAGCATCCCCGTATTGCCAGAAGCCACCGTCCAGCGCATCCATGAATTTGGCTTTACCGCCGATAATCCCGATGGGGTAACCGCCTCCGATGACCTTGCCGTAGGTGGATAAGTCGGCATCCACATCAAATCGTTTGCCAATGCCGCCCGGATGCACTCGAAAACCGGTGACGACCTCATCAAGAATCAACGCAGCGCCGATTTCTCGGGTCACCTCTCGTAAAGCCCTGATATACTCGGGACTATGAAACTCCGGTCTGCGGCTCTGTACCGGCTCCACCAATACTGCTGCTAGATCCGATCCCAATTCTCTGATAACCTCGATGCTCTCCTGCTCTGCCCAGGGAAGCACAATCATGTTGCTGGTGGTCTCCCTGGGAATACCAGGTGCGGCCGGCAGCGCTTGGAAATTGCGTCCCGGCCGGTTGATCACCTCATCGTAAATGCCATGATAGGCCCCTTCAAACATGACCACCTTGTTGCGCCCCGTCACCGTTCGGGCCAGTCGCAGAGCGCCGATCACGGCCTCGGAACCGGAGCAGGCAAAAGTGCAGCGTTCATTTCCCGTCAGTTCGCAGAACAGCCGGGCGACCTCACCGGCAATGGGGGACTGAGGACCGGTTTCAATGCCTTTGTCCATCTGCGCCTTGACGGCTTCAGTAACGAAATCCGGCGAATGGCCGAAGAAAATCGGACCGAAGCCGTTGGCGGTATCGATAAATTCGTTTCCGTCAATATCCCATAATTTGGAGCCTTTTGATCTTTCGGTGACGATAGGAAAAACGATTTCCTTCCATTCCGGATTAAAGCCCGATACCGTTCTGGGATCGGCAAATATTTTTCGGTATTTCTGGGTGTACGCCTTGGACCCGGCGAATTTCTTCTGAAACTGTGCCATCAGATCGTCAATCCATGCTTTTTGGGCAGCGCTTAGTTTTATGCCATACGCCTCCCTGGTGATGCGCGTTCCGGGCGTATGCCGCACTTTGGGTTTGGCTTCCGCCCCTGCTTCGGTTTCGGCGGGTTTACTGATCTCGGACGCCCGGGCGGTCGAGGCCGCGGGTTCCTGTTTCACCCCGGGCACACCTTCTGCCTGTAAGCTGATGGCGCTGCCGCCTAATACCTGCAATTGCATCTGCATGATGCGCAACTGGGCATTGACCAATTCCTGGAGGGAATTTCCCGTGCCTTCCATCTGAATCGGTGCTGCAGTCAGCGGCATGCCGGTCGGCGAAGCTTGAGCCTTCATGGGCGCCGCCGTTGTGGATGGGTTCTGAGGCGTCGGTTGTGTCTTCATGGGAACCTTTCCGGCGATAAACTCGCTCAAATCCTTTAGGCAAGTATATGACTCGACCAAATGACGGAAGGTGATACCGATCTTGAATTCTTGATCGATGGCGGTCGCCACCTGGGTGAGCAGCAAGGAATCGAGGCCTGCTTCGGCAAAATGGACGTCCTCGGCCATGTCGGCCAGGTCGTAGCCGGTAACGTCTTCCAACAGGGACTTAAGCTGCAGCAACATTTGTTTTTGATGTTGTTCTTGGGCCATTTGTGTTTCCTGGTGTTGAAGGATGGCTGTATTCGGCGTCTGCGAAGGTGGTTGAACGGCGTCGACGGTTCTGTTTCCAGCCGGTTTGGTCAACCAGTGCCGATCCGGCGAAAACGCATATCCTGGCAGACGGATCTTTTTGTAGTTGCCCGCCTCAAAGGTTTTGCCCCATTCGACCGGATACCCATTGACCCACAACTTGCCGACACATTCACTGAGCACCGCATGGGTGCGATCATCGGCGCCTGCCTGCGGTAGAGCGGCGATGGCGTGCACATTGGCCAATTGCCTGTGATGGGAAACCAGCGTGGTCAAAGTAGTTCCGGGTCCGACCTCTACGAAAGCGACGCTGCTGCCGGCATGCTCCCGGGAAACGCCGGCAACGGCTTCGGAAAACAGCACGGGCATTCTCAACTGTGAAGCCCAATATGCCGTTGAAACAGACGCCTCCTTGCTTAAAAGCTTTCCAGTCTTGGTCGAATAGATGGGGATCTTTAGATCGCCTTTGGGCACGGCGGCGACCACCGCTTCAAATTCGGCGACAATAGGCGCCATCATGTGTGAGTGGAAGGCATGGCTGGTGTGCAAAAGCGTCGTTGCCATCCCCTTTTCCGTCAACCGGAGCCGCGCTTCTTCGATTTGGACCGCGGGCCCGGAGAGCACACACAGGCCGGGCGCGTTAACCGCTGCGAGACAAAGATCTTGCCCAAGGTAATCGCGGATATCTTCGGCGCTCGACTTTACAACGAGCATCCGCCCCGGCGGCATCGATTGCATCAGTGCGCCCCGGCGTGCAACCAGTCTGACGGCATCTTCAAAAGCGAATACGCCGGAAAGTGCAGCCGCTGTAAATTCGCCGATGCTGTGCCCGATAAACAAATCAGGACGGCAGCCTCTTGCCATGAGATATTGGGCCAATCCATATTCCAGCAGGAAAAGAGCCGGCTGCGCCACGCGGGTCTGATCAATGTGCAGATCGCTTTCATCGCGCCGGTCGGCCTCAAACAGGATAACGCGAATATCAAAGCCTTCTTCTTCCAGGACGACTTCGCAACCTCGGTCAAAAACCTTTCTGAAGGCCGGATGATGCTCATATAACCATTGGCCCATTCCCACACGTTGGGCGCCCTGACCTGAAAACATGAATCCGATCCTGGAACTGCGGTATTCATGCGCCCGACCGCGTAACAGGCCTTTTTTGGCTTTTAGCCGCAAGACGATGTCCTGGGCATCCCGGCCGGTGGCGGCGGCTCGAAACGCAAAATGTTTTCGCCCGGTGATGCTGGTAAAAGCGGCGTCGGCAAGGCAAAAGCCAGACGCTTGCTTTTCGAAAAAATGGCCGTAGCGTTCAATCTGACGTTCCAGGCCGCTTTCAGATCTTGCGGAAAGCAGTACCGGGTAGATTTCGCTTCGACCGGCGACAGCGTCGTGTTTCTTCTCTTCTTCCTGCGCGGGTTCGGTATATTCCTCGATCACCACATGCGCATTGGTCCCACCCACGCCGAGAGATGTGACGGCCGCCCTTCGGGGCGATGGGCCGGGCCATTGTATCGACGAACGATTTACGAAAAACGGGGTACGCTCCAATTCCAGTTTGGGATTGGGTTTATTAAAAAACAAAGTCGGTGGAATCAGGTTCTTTTTCACGGCAAGCGTGGCTTTTATCAAACCGGCAATGCCCGCGGCATGTATGGCATGCCCGATATTGGACTTGACCGATCCTAAGGCGCAGGTCTTTTCCGTACGGCCGTCATTGGCATAGCTTTGCCGCAGGGCCTGGACTTCGATGGGGTCTCCCAGCGGCGTCCCCGTGCCGTGAGCCTCTATGAACCCCACGGATTGAGGATCTATGCCCGCGCGGGAAAGGGCGGCCTTGAAAACCTTGACCTGTCCGCCGACACTCGGTGCCGTAAAACTGGCTTTTTGTTCTCCGTCGTTATTAATTGCATAGCCCTTGATGACGGCATCAATCCGATCACCATCGGCGATGGCGGCATCGAGCCGCTTGAGAACGATCACACCGGCGCCGTCATTGAAGGTTGTGCCTGTGGCATTGATGTCGAAGGGACGGCAATGACCGTCCCGCGACAGCATGTTGCCCTCCTGGTACAGATACCCGCTCTTTACAGGCGTCGAGACGGAGATGCCGCCGGCAATCGCCTGTTCACACTGCCCCAACGCCAAGGCAGCGCAGGCTTGCGCCACGGCCACCAAGCCGGTGGAGCAGGCAGTGAACACATTGACACTGGGCCCTTTCAGATCGAGCTTAAAAGAGACATGCGTGCTCAAAAAATCCGGTTCGTTGGCCAACGCCGCATTGAATCCACCGAATTTGGCCAGGAGTTCTTTGTTGGTGAGCACATTTTGTTGATAGTACCGTGCCCAGTTCATCCCGACAAAAACGCCGGTTCGTCGGTCTTTGTCGCCAGGAGCAATACCGGCATCTTCCAGAGCGTGCCAGCACAGTTCCAGCATGATGCGTTGCTGAGGGTCCATGACTTGGGCTTCGAGTGGGGAGATCCCGAAAAAGCCCGCATCGAATTGTTCATAATTATTTAAGATGCCTTTTGCCTTGACGTAGGCCGGGTGATTACGTTCAGCCGGATCAATTTCGTCGCTGAGTTCTTCATCGTTGAAAAAACTGATCGTCTCCTTACCCGCGATAAGATTGCGCCAGAACTCATCTGTATTGTCTGCCCCGGGAAACCGGCACGCCATCCCCACGATGGCGATCGGCGCTTTTCCCGCTGCCTGTACAGTTTCACTGGCGTCGGCAACCGCTTCCGGCGGCCGCTCTTTCCCGCTTTGCCCAAGGTGTACCGCCAGCGACGATACGGTTGGATATTCAAAAAGAGCCACCACGCCGATATCACGGTTTAACCGATGCTTGAGCGTTGTTATCACCTGCACCGCACCAAGGCTGGTGCCGCCGGCATCGAAAAACCGCTGGTTGACGCTGACTTTTTCAGCCCCCAGCACATCACACCATATCTCGGCGATGATTCGCTCGAGTTCTCCTTCCGGTGCGATAAAATCGGTCCCCGCGCCCTGGTCGTGCATCTGTGGGTCCGGGAGTGCTCTCCGGTCGACCTTGCCGTTGATGGTCATGGGAATAGATGGCACTAGGACGAAATATGCAGGCACCATGTACTCCGGCAGACTGACGCTTGCCGCCCCGCGCAACTCGTCAATCGGATGGTCACTGACACAATAGGCAACCAGCAAAGACTCATCTTGTCTATTCCGCCATGGAACCACGGCTACGTCCTCGACCAGCCCGCTCCGTCGCAGAACAGCTTCAATTTCACCGGTTTCAATTCGAAAACCACGAATTTTGACCTGAAAATCAATTCGACCTAAATAGTCAAGCTCACCCGTGGGCAGTAAACGGACAAGATCCCCGGATCGATAGAGCCGTCCGCCTTCTTTGCTTGAGAAGGGATCCTTCACAAAACGCTCGGCAGTGAGTTCAGGGCGGGCATGGTAACCACGGGCGAGCCCTGCCCCGCCAACAACCAGTTCACCGGGAATTCCCGGCGGCAGGAGTTGAAGACGCTCGTCGACCACATAAGTGGATAGATCCGGAATCGGCACGCCGATAATACTGGCCCCAATCCCGGAATCGAGGTCCGCTTGCGAAACTGGCCGGTATGTAACATGCACACAGGTTTCGGTAATGCCGTACATATTGACCAATCGCGGAGCTTGATCACCATGACGTTCAAACCAGGAACGCAGGCTTTCAAACTCCAGCGCTTCCCCCCCGAATATCACTAAACGCAACGCCAAGTCCCCGGAACCGCACTCTTCTTCCGCCTGGATAAACTGCCGGAACGCGGAAGGGGTCTGGTTCAAAACGGTGACCTGTTCGGCCACGACAAGATTGTAAAAATCCACAGGAGAGCGGCTGGTCAGATAAGGCACGATGACAACACGTCCTCCAAAAAGAAGCGCCCCCCAAATCTCCCAAACCGAAAAGTCAAAAGACACGGAATGAAACATGGTCCAAACATCATTCCGGTCAGAGTTGAACCATTTGCGGGTGGCCTCAAAAAGACGAACCACATTTCGGTGTTCAATCAGGACACCCTTCGGACGTCCGGTGGAACCGGAAGTATAAATGACGTAGGCAAGTCCGTCGGGACCAGTGACATTTTCGGGAGCACGGGTCGGTTCCGAGGAATAGGCTTTTCCGCCCGGCTCCATCAGCAACATTTGCACCGAGGTGTCCGACAGCTTCTCCTTTAAGGCAGGCTCCGTCAGCACAATCCGTGCATTGGCATCGTTTAATACGAATTCAATACGCTCCTTGGGATTAGCTGGTTCTATGGGTATATAGGCCCCACCGGCCTTCAATATGGCTAGCAATGCGACAATCAGTTCCTCGGAACGTTCCAGACAAACGCCCACACCTGCATCGCGGCCCACGCCACGGCGTCTGAGCAGGTGTGCAAGTTGGTTGGCACGACGATCGAGCTCAGCGTATGTTAGCCGCACATCCCGATAAGAAACAGCCACGGCGTCAGGATTTTTGGCGGCGATGACGTCGAAAAGCGAATGAATGGTTTCCTGACTGGAGAAATCGTGTTGAATACCGAATCTGGACATGATCCAGTCATATTCCGTTGGGGTGCATATTGACAGCGCGTTGACTGATTCATCAGGCTTCTCGCACAGTTCCGTCAGGAGTTGTATGAGGTGTCCTCCCATATGTTCGATGGTGCTTCTCAGAAAAAGATCCTTTCGATATGACAACCGAAGGGTCATGCGCTCATGGCCTTGACAAAAAGTGACATCCAGATCTGTGGCCACATGTCCGGTGGGTACCGGCAACGATAAGTCTTTGTCAGTTTTTTTACGGTGTGCAAAATGCACTTGAAAAATGGGGGTCCTGCTGGGATCGCGATCGGGCTGAAGCGCCTCGACCAGCGCTGCAAAGGGAAGATCACGGTGTTGTACCAACAGCTTAAGGTGATCGTCTACCTGGCGGATCAATTCGTGTCCTGAAAGGTTATCTTCCAACGCGACCCTAAGAACCAGATCATTTTCAAACGGACCGGCAGCGGTTTTAAAACCTTTGGGCCGCAAATCCGCGGCCACACCGATTAGGATATCGGATTGCCTGGATATCCGAGCCAGGTAAGCGGCCAAAGACGCCATCACAAACACTTCAGCAGTCGTGGATTCAGTTTCCGCCGCATCCTTTAACGCCTTTAGCAGCCCAGCGGGTATTTCGATTTCGACATCATCCCCTGCTGAATTAAAAACCGGCGGCCGACTTTTATCCGTTGGCAAATCGGCTTGGAACGAAGCACCCTGCAGATAGTTGCGGTAGAACGTCAGGTGTTTCTGAAGTTGGATTTGCCCATCCGTTAAATCCAATTCGGCAGCCCATTTAAAAAAGGTATCATCTGCCTGTTCAGGGCTCTGATTTGCATCGATCTCTTCAAGAAGACAAAATAGCGTTATTTCATCGGCGATAATCGGGTGGGCCACGAGCAGTAATGCATATTCCCGCATGCCGCCAGAGTCGCTGCATATAAGCGCAGCACGCATCGAACCATTTTCCGGCAACACAAAGGGGATGTTCGCATTTTCAGTTGCATGCCTGGCGACGGCAACAGCCAACGCTTCGCCCGAATGTGCGTTGTGAATTTCAAATGGAATCGTCGTATCGGGTGAAACCAAGGCATATGGTTCCAGCGCATTAAATGCCAACCTCAGCACAGGATGTCTTCGAAGCGATTCATACAACCGACGCCTTACCGTTTGTTCATCCAAAGGCAAACTCAGCTTACATGCGGCAGAAACCATCCGATGGCTTTGATCGTTTGACATCCGCCAGAGCATCCACTCCCTGTGCTGCAAAGGCGATTGCAGCAGCGGCCACTTATCCTGGATGCCAGATGATTCGGGGATGGTGGTCATTTTAAACATTCAGCCCCTAACGCCCTGTCTCTTTTTTGAATCCACTGATCACTCTATCGTATGCTTTTACTGTTTTTTCGGCCACAACATCGGGATGAAATCGGGACAACGCGATTTCCCGGCCTTTTTCACCCATATGCGAACAAAGGCTTTCATCTGAAGCCAGTTGGATGATTTTATTCCCGATATCCGTATAGTCATCAGGATCCACCAGGAAACCGGAACGATTGTCTTCGATCATGTAGGGCATGCCGCATCGATTGGAAGCAATGACCGGCACACCAACCGCCATCGCCTCACTGATGGCCATGGGTGCATTTTCCTGCAGGGACGGCAATAGCATACACATAGCCCCCGCAAGCTCGGTTTGTAGCTGCTCCCTGCCAATGTGCCCTAAAAATACAATTTTGTCTTCAATCCGGTTGTCTTGTATGGCGGTTTTTACCTTTGACAAATAGACTTCGTTTTGGGG
>JABDRH010000317.1 GCA_013041835.1 Desulfatitalea sp.
AGGCAGTGCTGAATAGCAGAGCTGCTAAACTTAAACTGACGAGTTACATTGGCACCAAACCCTTTTCGCTCAGTATCCGTTAATTACCCAAACAGCTGATTAAATATTTTAATTATACGGAGGCTAACATCATGGCATTTGACGTAGGATCGATATTTGGAGGTTTAGCCAGTGCAGGACTGGGAGGAATCACAGGCTTGTTAGGAACAGGCATTTCTGCATTTATGGATTACAAAAAACAGAAGATTCAAAACGAGCACGAGCAAAAAATGCACGCGCTTGAGCTGCAAATGATGACCAAAGAGGCAGAACTGGCCATTCGAAAAACCGATGCAGAAGCGGATGCTCAAGTAAGGCAAACAGCCGCGGTTACTGAACAAAAGGTAGCAGAACAAGAGGCTGAGGCGTTCAAACTTTCGGCGGCCCAGGCCGAACGGCCTTTGCTTGCGAAAAAATTTCAAGATAGTCGTTTTACAATTTATACCTTTACGATAGTTGATGCAATCCGCAGCGCCATTCGACCTGTCCTCACAATCATTGGAACCATTATGATAATTGTAATTTATTTCAAAGTCGATGATTATGTCGGTGGATTAACAGCCGAGAATGCTTTTAGTAAAATTGAGTTATTCGAGTTATATCGCTATTTGGTGTATTCTTTTGTTTACCTTACATTTACCATGGTTTTTTGGTGGTTTGGCACCAGAAGCAAAGTTAAACCACCGGCGCAACCAAACGAGTCTTTGCTATCGCGTTGATAACTTAAAACATTTCAAAAGGAACTAAAAATTCATCTCCAGGCTTAAAACCACCTCTTTGTCTTCAAAACAGGCGATATATTCAACGCTGACACAAATCGTATATTCGTCGAATACATTGGATACCAAGAATTAGTATTAGACGACGAACAACCGAGCTGGTGCTGACTCGGCCACTTTTTTGCCGGGTCAGCACCAGCTTTTTTTTTAACCTGGTACGATTTAAAGGTGGCATACCTTTTGTTGTGTATAAGAATGTTGTGCCGCGGCGGGGACTTTCCTTTTCGGTTGTGCGTGTGTATTACTTCTTTTTGTTTCTGTTGAACAGGCGTTGGATATATTCGATGCCGTTTGCGCCGCCATGCGCCTCATCGGCGTAACCGGTGCCGTTATAGAAGTACTCTCTGGTCGGCACGTTGTTTAGCTGATCCTCGTCAATTTCCGCGACACAACGGGCTATGGAGCCGTCACCCATGTACCAGCGCATGGGGAAGCAGAAAAATCTGAAGCGTTTTCCGGAAACCTTGGCCAAATCGCCGCCCAAGTTCTCCACGCCTACGATGCCGTTGCCCAGCATCAGCTTGTGGCAAGGCTCCCACGTGCCCCAGCCGCTGACGGCTTCCAAGTCGTTGTACTTTTCATCGTACGCCGCCTGACCATGCATCTTGATATATTCGAACTTGTCAAATTCAGCGTAGGCTTTTTCTCCGAAAAGCTGCTTGTATTCCTCCACGATCGGCTGCCCCGTATGTCCCAGCAGGTTCAGTGCCGTGCCGCCGTTCAAGCCCATGGCGGTATGAAGAGGGTGGTCCAACGCCTGTCCATCCATGGCCACACATTTGACTTTGTGTTTGACAAACCATCTGCCGGCTTCCACGCCCGTGCCGCAAGCATAATGATAGTATGCCTTGGAATCGTCGTAGAGTTTGTGCATACTGGTATCCAATACCAGAACCATGCCGGCGAGTTCGCTGGGTTTGATCCCGGCTTTGGCGCAAGCGGCTTCCAGATCCTTTGGAACAATCAGCGCCCACGGTTCAACATCGATTTTGAGGCAAACGGCCTCGCCGGTATACGCATCGATGGGCATCTCATGCGTATATCTCGCACGGCGGCCATCAAATTCATATTCCATGACGTGACGCGGGGCATCGCAGTGTGTACCGGTATGCTGCGGCACATTGATCCATTGTGTGAGGACACCGCTCTTTGCCATGGTGTGATCGCTGGTAATGCTTGGCTTGGTAAAATATGGCCAACGCGGACAATCAACGCTGAATGGATGGCTTAAATCAACAAATACTTTTTTCCCCATGGTTTTTCTCCTTAGAATTAATGTTAGCGAATCGTCATTGCCGTTACATAGTGATAGCTTAGGGGATCATTACGCTTAGCTTTCCACACAGGCTATGCTAAAAGGCAGCGGCGGCCCGAAAAATCCCTATATCTCCATCGCGACATTAAACCCGTCATGGATGGCGCCTGAGGCCTTTCCGGGCCGGACGCAATCGCCGATAGCGTATACCTCCGGTGCGCAGAACGCAAGGGATTTCACAACATCGTCCCGTGCGCGCATCCCGAGGGAAAGGATGACGGTTTCGGCCGGCACCACACGGGTCGCCCCACCGGCATCCACCACGCCGGCGCCGTCTTCAGTAACGCTTTCAAGACGGTGATTGAGCAACATACGGACACCGGCTTTTTCGAGAAGTTCCAGCAGGTGAATGCGGGTAACCGGGTTGAGATCGGTCGCCACCGCTTCCAGCATCTCGACCACGGTCACCGCTTTGCCCTCCCGGGCCAGCAGCAGCGCGGTTTCGCACCCCACCATGCCGCCACCGGCCACCACGATGCGCCGTCCGGTCCGAGCCTTGCCCGCGTGCACCTGGCCGGCCCACAGGACGCGGTCGCTGGAAACACCAGCAATATCGGGTATCACAGGTTCGGCCCCAACCGCGACGATGACGACATCCGGCTTTTCGGCATCTGCAAGGGCGGGGGTAAGCTCCGTTCCCAGCCGGATTTCAACGGGAAGGGCTTGAACCGTTTCAATCAGAAAATCCCTGAACCGTTTCAGATCCTGTTTGAATTCCGGGAGATCTGCAAAACGCAGGTTCCCGCCGAGGTTTTCCTGTTTTTCAAGCAGGACGACCCGGTGTCCCCTTTTAGCGGCGGTGATCGCCGCCTGAATGCCGCCGGGGCCGCCGCCGGCGATGTAAACTGTTTTGATGCGATCCGCCGGGCGAAGCGCGGCGCACTCGGTTTCCCGGCCGGCGACGGGATTGACGGCGCACCGGACAGGTAGAAAAATCGCCACCCGGCCCAGACATTCCAGACAGCGGGTACAGGGGATAATTTCCCGGGATTGGCCCCGCCGCGCCTTGTTGGGAAGCTCCGGATCGGCGATGAGCGCCCGGGTCATGGCTATTAGGTCGGCTTTTCCTTCGGATATAATATCTTGCGCCATCCCCGGGTCGCTGATGGACCCCACACAGGTCACCGGAACCTTCACCGCCGCCTTGATTTCCGCGGCAAGATGGACGTTGGCGCCATGGGGCAGAAAATGGGTGGGATGGATGATGGGCAGCGTGTAGGGTTCACCAAAAAGCCCTGTGGAAACATGGATGCAATCGACCTTGTCCGCGATCATTTGGGCGAACCGGACGGCCTCGGCCAAAGTGAGGCCGCCGGGCACCTGTTCACCGCCGCTGAGCCGGTATTCGATAGCGAAATCGCTCCCCACCCGATCCCGAACCCGTTCGATCACCTCAAGGGGAAATCTGGCGCGATTTTCAAGGCTGCCGCCGTACCGGTCGGTCCGTTTGTTTGAAAATGGAGAAAGAAACTGCGCCAGAAGCCACCCGTGGGCGCCGTGAAGCAGACACATGTCGAACCCGGCCTGCTTTAACCGGAACGCCGCCGAGGCGAAATTCTCCTGGACCGCCTCGATCATGTCACGATCCATTTCCTGGACCGTGATGGGATGCCCTGCCAGAACTTCGTGAAATTTGGATGGAATCGGAGAGGGACCGATGGGGTGACGGCCCCCGATAAGGCTTGGCAGCGTCTGGCGTCCTCCATGGCAAAGCTCCAGAGAGGCAATGGCGCCATACTGCTTGATGGCATCGGCAAGCCTGCACAGCCAGGGGATCATCCGGTCTTCGCCGATATTGAGCTGTCCCCAGTGCGATATGGCGTAATCGCTGTCCACTGGGCTTTCCCCGACCGTTACGATGGCCGCGCCGCCCCTGGCCTTTGCCTTATAATAATCGATCAGTTCCCGTGACGGACTGCCGTCCGGATGGGCGAGGCAAGGAAGCGAAGGCGCCGCCACGATTCTGTTTTTCAATGTCAACGGACCGAGTTGGAATGGTTCGAACAGCTTCTCATAAGCCATGAGATTCTCCCGCTAAAGATTCCCATTATATTGGGAATCTTAATGTGATTTGGGAAATTTCAGATCGAAATCAACGAACGCCGTGCTCGGAAACGGTTTGTACCATGGCCTCTTCGTTTCCCGGCCCGGCATAAACCGAAATTTCCGCCACGGTTTCTTTCTTGGGCAGCAAAAAGCAGGCCAGTGCTGGCAGAAGCATCAGCGTGCCGAGCATGTTCCACAGGAACATGAAGGCGAGCATGATGCCCATGTCGGCCTGAAACTTGATCGGCGAAGCGGCCCAGGTGGCCACCGCCGCCGAGAGCGTCACCCCGATGAGCATCACCACCTTTCCGGTGAACATGAGGGCCCGGTAGTAGGCCTCGGAAAGGCTCTTCCCACCCGATTTCATGTGGCCCAGGATCACGCTCAACACGTAAAGGGCGTAGTCCACGCCGATGCCCACGCCCAAGGCGATTACCGGCAGGGTCGATACCTTGACTCCGATGCCGAGTTTTACCATCAAAGCCTCGGCCAGGATCGAGGTGAGCATCAACGGCAAGACCGCGCACAGCACCGCCCGCCAGGAGCGAAAAGTCAACAGGCACAGCAG
Source organism: Desulfatitalea sp. (assembly GCA_013041835.1). Taxonomy (GTDB): domain Bacteria; phylum Desulfobacterota; class Desulfobacteria; order Desulfobacterales; family Desulfosarcinaceae; genus Desulfatitalea. The sequence goes on from JABDRH010000317.1 coordinate 4,748, forward strand.
GATGACCGCGCCGTACACCCAGAAGAGCATCTTTCGGTTGGCCTGCTCGACCACGATGTTGGTGGCCGCTTCGATGCCGGCGCTGCCCGCCCCCAGGAGGAAAGCCGCATTCTCGGTCCGGTTGGGTCCGGCAAAGGCCTCCACCGCCGCCACCACCCGGGTCAGGGTGTCCGCCTTGTGGTCGGTGAGGTAGACGTAGAGGGTCAACAGGTCGCAGGTATCATTGTAGAGCCCTCGGGGGGCATTGGAGGTGATGGTATTGAGCATGTTCTGGTTGTACGGCAGCGCATACCATTTTGAGCTGCCTTCGTTATAGCCGGTGAACATGCGCCGGTTCATCAGGGCCAGGGAGTTGGTCGACTCCACCCCTTGGAGTTGGCGAAGCTTCCACTCCAGCGCGTCGAGCCGCATCACCGTGTCGTAGCTACTGCAGTATCCGGTCGTCGTCTTCACCATCACCGCCAGCACGTCGGTACTCGCCCCGTAATGGGCCCGCATGAAGGCGATGTCGCGGTTGTAGCGCGACTCGGGACGCAGCTCCGGGGCTCCGGGGTCCAGATCACCGATCCGTAGATCACGACTCACGACGTGGCCGCCCACGGCCAGGAGCAGGCCGCAGACGATCGTGACCGCCGCCCAGCGCCGCTGCGTGAACAGGTCTAAAAAACGCCATATGGGATGAGGTTCAGCGCCGCTGCGGCCGGCCTCTTCAGCTTGCAGGCTGCGCGCCGCCGCCTGGGGGCTCACGCCCACGAAACTCAGGGTGACGGGCACCAGGATCACGTTGGTGAAGATAATCAGCGCCACGCCGAGGCTGGCGATCAGGGCCAGCTCATGAATCACGCCGATGTCGATGACCATCAGGACCGCAAAGCCCACCGCATCGCTGAGCAGCGCCGTGAGTCCGGCCAAAAACAGCCGCCGGAAGGTGTAGCGGGCCGCCACCACCTTGTGGGTACCGCGCCCGATGTCCTGGAGCATGCCGTTCATCCTCTGGGCGCCGTGGCTCATGGCGATGGCGAAGACCAAAAACGGTACCAACACCGAGTAGGGATTCAGCTCGAAGCCCAGGGCCGCGGATAGGCCCAACTGCCACACCCCCCCCACGCGGGAACACCCCACGACGACGATCGTGCTTCTGAAGCAGCGGTTGTACCAGTAGAGCATGGCGGCCGAGATGAACACGGCCACGGCGAAAAACATGAGGATCTGACGCACCCCGGCGATGAGGTCGCCCACCACCTTGGCGAACCCGGTGATGTGGATCTTGGTGGTATCGCTCTGGTACTTGGCCCGCAAGGCTTCCAGGGCGTTTGAAAAGGTGTCGTAGTCCAGGGCTTGGCCGGTATCGGGATTCACCGAGTGCAGGGGCACGAAAATGACGCTGGAACGATGATCGAGGGCCACCAACTGGCCGATCTCCCCCGAGCGCTCCACGTTGCGCCGCACCTGCTCGACGCTGGCCGCCGAACCGTCGTACTTGTTGGGAATGACCGGTCCGCCATCGAAGCCCTCCTCGGTGATGCCGAACCATCGGGTCGAGGGGGTCCAGAGGGATTTCATGAAGGTCCGGTCCACCCCGGACAGCAGGAACACCGCGTTGCTGATTGCCTGCAGGGTCGTCAGGTAGCCGGCATCATAGATGCTTTGGCCGGTGGTCTCCACCGCGATGCTGACCGCATTGCCCAGGCCAGCCAGGTCGTCTTTGTGTTCGAGGTAGTTGGCGATGTAGGGATGGCCGGTGGGAATGGT
>JABDRH010000322.1 GCA_013041835.1 Desulfatitalea sp.
GGTCTCCTCCAGTGTGTCGAGGCTGAAGCCTGAAGATGTGACCGTGGTCGATCAGAATGGCAAAATGCTGGCCGGCATGAATCATGAATCGGCCCTGTCCACGTTGAGCGCCACCCACTTAGAGTTCCAGCATACCAAGGAGCGCATGCTCGAGCGGCGTGTGCTGAGCATGCTGGAAAAGGTGCTGGGGCATGACAAGGCCATTGTGCGTGTGGCCTGCGATCTCGATTTTATTCAACAGGAGCAGACCGAAGAGAAGTACCTGCCCCAGAATCAAGTGGTGCGCAGCGAACAACTGGTCAGCGAAGTGTCGACCCAATCCGAACCCGGACCCCGGGGTGTACCCGGACTGGCCGGCAATATTGATCCGACCCAACGGAGCCGGACGACCCAAACCCAGTCGGCCAACGGCTTTCAAAAAGAGGACAAGACCCGCAACTACGAAATCGGCAAGACCACCAGCCGAAAGATCCTGCCCGTGGGCAAACTGCAGCGGCTGTCGGTGGCGGTGGTGGTGGACGGTACTTATCAGACGGTCACCGTTAAGAAGGGCAAGCAGACGCATGAGGAAACTCAGTATGTGTCCCGCAGCCAAGAAGAGATCGCGACTTTGGAAAACATCATCAAAAGCGCCGTCAACTTTGATGCGAACCGCGGCGACAAGGTCGAAGTGGCCAATATCCCCTTTAATACCGATCCTTTGATGGCCGAGGCCGATGGCGGCGGTCAATGGATGGAAAAACTCAAATCCATTAGCGGTGTGGTCAAGTACATGGCGGTGGCGGTCTTCATCTTTTTTACCTTTATTTTCGTCATTCGCCCGCTGATCACCTGGCTGACCGATACGGACTGGGAGGATGTGGATTTGTTCGAACAGTTGCCGCGCACTCTCTCTGAGCTCGAAAGGGAATACGCCGCCCGGGCCGAACAAGAAAGTTACATTCAACAGGCGGCGAAATTGATTGAAAGCAATAAAGAAGATTCGAGCCAACTGATGCAGCAGTGGTTAAAAGAGACATAATCCTGAAATAGAAAGCACACCGGCAAGTGGAAATTGATCCCAAACAACTGACCGGATCCGTGAAGGTGGCCATTTTGACCAAGGCGGTGGGCCTCAACGCCGTGCGTCCGCTCCTGGATCACTTTTCCGAGGATGAACGTGAGCTGATCATGCGGCTGCACAAAAGACTGGGCAATGTGCCGAAAGTTCTGGCCGATCGGGTGGCGCGTGAGTTCATCGAATCAACGGGGTTGGCCCTGGGGCATTCGGGAAAGGAACAAGACAATGCGAAGGAGAGCCCCAAAAAGGAGAAGGGGCCGGCGGGACCGACCCTGGAAGCCATCCAGGACATCGAGCCCGTCCAGTTGATGCAATTGATCCGGGATGAACACCCTCAAACCATTGCCCTGATCCTGGTACACCTGGAATCCCACGTGGCCAGCGACATACTCGGCCGCCTGCCCGACCAGGTCATGGCCGATGTGGCCCTGAGAATCGCCAGCCTGAACAAGGTGCTGGGCAGCATGGTGTTGGAGGTGGACAAGGTGTTCGAAGAGATCCTCAAAAACAAGGATCACGTCTCCTCCCAGCAGACCGGCGGCGTGGCTCAACTGGCCGACATGCTCAACCAGATCGACGGCACCACCGTGGAGCAGATCATCGATGAAATCGAGGAAAATGATCCCGAAATGGCCGAGGAGATCAAGCAGATGATGTTTGTCTTCGAAGATATCGTTCTGGTGGACGACAAAGGGCTGCAAAAGGTGCTGCGCAATGTCGAGTCCCAGGAGCTGGCCGTGGCCTTGAAAGCCTCCTCGGACGAAGTCAAGCAGAAGATCTTCCGAAATATGTCCCAGCGTGCGGCTGAGATCCTCAAGGAAGAGATGGAGGTTACCGGCGCCGTGCGGATGAAGGACGTGACCGATGCCCAACAAAAAGTGACGCGCATCATCCAGGACATGGAGCGCAAGGGCGAACTGATTATCACCGGCCGTGGTGGGGAAGAATTTGTGGGCTAATGACCAACAAGAATGAGCCGTGTACATATCGCTTTCCGACGATCACCTGCACGCTGCCCGACGCCGGCGATGCGGCGCATCTTGACGGCTCCGAGTCTCTGGCGCAAAAGGTCCGGGAAGCTGAACGCCTTGCCTTTGAAGAGGCATTCGCCCAGGGGCGTGATGCGTCCTTGAAGGATGAGCAGGAAAAGGTGCGTCCTTTGCACGATGTGCTGACACGCACCGACCTGGCCGTCCGCGCCCATCGTCAGCAGATTCCGGATCAGTGCCAACACGATGCCGTACGGTTGGCCCTGGCCCTGGCCAAGGACCTGATCGATTATGAACTGACCCATCGCAGCGAACCTTATGACGGCATTTTACGGGCCGCCATTGAAAGGGTCGCGGGCCAGGAACAGATCAAGATCCGGGGCAATCCCGCCGACCGAAAGACCATCGACACAATCCTGGCCGACTTGTTTCCGGATGCGGGGCGGTTGGACAAATTCCAGATCAGTGCCGATCCATCGATTCAAGCCGGCGGCTGTCTGATCGAAACCGATTTCGGTGTGGTGGATGCGCGTATTGAAGGCCAACTCGATGCGGTGCGCGAACGGCTTGCAGTGGCGGACAACCAAACCTACGGCGATCCGGCAGGGGAGATCGACGAAGAGGAATGGTTGGCTCACCTCACCCATAGGGTGGAATCGGGCGCTATCATCAAATCCTACGGCCATGTCACTCAGGTGGTGGGCCTGGTGGTGGAAGCCAACGGTCCCATGGTGCAACTGGGAACCATCTGTGACATTTACGGCAACGACGGAACCCGGCCGGTAGCGGCCGAAGTGCTTGGCTTCCGGGACAAAACCGTTCTGATGATGCCGCTTGCGGAGATTCGCTCCATCGGTCCGGGCAGCCGTGTCGTGGCGCGGGAAGGCAAGGCCAGTGTATCGGTTGGCGCCAACCTTTTCGGACGGGTCATCGACGGGCTGGGCCATCCCATCGATGGCCAGGGCCCTTTGGGCACCAGGATCGATTACCCCTTGTATGCCAATCCCATCAATCCACTGC
>JABDRH010000325.1 GCA_013041835.1 Desulfatitalea sp.
CTCTTGCAGCATGCGCTTTTCGTTGCGCACGATAATGTCAGGCGCTTTAAGATCCATCAGCCGCTTGAGACGGTTGTTGCGGTTGATTACCCGGCGGTACAAATCGTTCAGATCCGATGTGGCGAAACGCCCCCCTTCCAGGGGCACTAATGGACGCAAGTCCGGCGGCAAAACGGGAATGACATCCATGATCATCCACACCGGGTCGAGTCCGCTGCGACGGAAGGCATCCACGATCCTAAGCCGTTTGGAGAGTTTTTGGCGCTTGGCCACCGAGTTGGTGTTTCGGACTTCCTCGCGCAGGGTGTTGTACAATTCGTCCAGGTTAAGCCCTACTAGTAGCTCTTTGACGGCTTCGGCGCCAATGCCGGCATCGAATTTGCCGCCATACAGCTCCATGGCCTCGCGATACTTTTCCTCGGTGAGCAACTGGCACCGCTGCAGCGGGGTATCCTTGGGATCGATAACAATATAGGAGTCGAAGTAGAGTACTTTCTCCATGCTTTTCAGGGTCAAATCCAGCAAATTGCCTATCTTGCTGGGCAGACTTTTCAAAAACCAGATATGAGAGACAGGCGTGGCCAGTTCGATGTGGCCCATGCGTTCACGGCGCACCTTGGATTGAATCACCTCCACACCACATTTCTCGCAGATCACGCCGCGATGCTTCATGCGTTTGTATTTGCCGCAATTGCACTCGTAGTCCTTGGTGGGACCGAAGATTTTTGCACAGAACAAACCATCCCGTTCGGGTTTGAACGTCCGGTAGTTGATGGTTTCAGGCTTTTTGATTTCACCATGGGACCATTGCCGAATCTGTTCGGGCGAGGCCAGGGCCACCCGTACACCTCGGTATTGCCGGGGATCGATGGGTTTGGCGAAAAAGTCGTACAATGTTTCCATAAGCGTATTTCCTCCGGTTGGGGAAATTATCGTATATTGTCACACGCCGGATGGTATATCATCCGCACGGGTATGTTCCTTCGTCGGCTATGACTTCGGCAGATCCTTATCTTCCAGAAGCGATACATCCAGCCCCAAGGCCTGAAGCTCCTTGGTCAACACCTTAAACGATTCCGGGATGCCGGGCTCCAGGATATTCTGCCCCTTGACGATCTTCTCGTACATGCGCGTACGTCCTGCCATATCGTCTGATTTCACGGTGAGAAATTCCTGTAACGCATGGGCCGCGCCATAGGCTTCCATGGCCCACACTTCCATCTCACCCAAACGCTGGCCGCCAAATTGGGCCTTACCGCCCAGCGGCTGTTGGGTAACCAGCGAATACGGACCAATGGAGCGGGCATGTATCTTGTCGTCCACCAAGTGGTGCAACTTGAGCATGTACATGGTGCCCACGGTGACCTTCTCCTTGAAAGGTTCACCGGTGTGGCCGTCGAAAAGGGTGGCTTGACCGTTGGTGGCAACGCCGGCCTCGGCCAGCAGCGCCTTGATCTCCTCTTCCTTGGCACCGTCGAACACCGGCGTGGCCATGAAAACCCCTTCACGGTAGTTCTCAGCCATCTCAACGACCCCTTTGTCATCCAGAGTGCCAATAGCCGCCGCAACCGCCTTGGTGTTGAAGATGCGTTTGAACTTTTCGCGTAATTCGTCCAGTTTCATGGCTTCGACCATCAGATTGATCTGGTCGCCCAGGCATTTGGCGGCGCGGCCGAGATGAATCTCCAAAATTTGGCCGACATTCATACGAGAAGGTACACCCAGGGGATTGAGCACCATATCCACAGTGGAACCATCCTCGAAATAAGGCATGTCCTCCACAGGCAAAATTCTCGATACGACGCCCTTGTTTCCGTGACGTCCGGCCATCTTGTCGCCCACGGAAAGCTTTCGCTTCATGGCCACGTAAACCTTGACCATCTTGATCACTCCGGGAGGCAACTCATCGCCGCGTTCGAAGCGCTGCAGATAGTTTTCAAACGTTTCACGCACATGATCACACTGTTTGCGATACTTTTCCAGCAACTCGTGAATCTTCTCGGTAGCATCGGCATCGTCAAGCACCAACCCTTCCAGTTGAGCAATGGGAAATTCCACAAGCATCCCGGCCGCTACTGTATCATCCTTGGCGGCAGGACCCTTTTTACCTTTTTTCAGCGGCGCGGCCAATTTGCATCCAAGGGCGATCTGCTCGATCTGCGCCTTGGTAATCTCCTCGATAATCTTCAGTTCGTCGTCACGATTTCGTTCCAGCACCTCGATTTCCGCCAGTTCGATAGATTGGGTGCGCTCGTCCTTTTCCGTGCCTCGGCGGGCAAACACCTTGGCATCGATGACGATACCCTCAACACCGGGAGGAACGCGCAGCGAAGTGTCCTTTACATCGCCAGCCTTTTCCCCAAAAATAGCCCGAAGCAGTTTCTCTTCCGGCGACAATTGGGTTTCACCTTTGGGCGTAATCTTGCCCACCAGGATGTCGCCTTGCACCACTTCGGCACCCAGGCGAATGATCCCGCTTTCGTCCAGGTCGGCCAGCGCCTCTTCCCCCACGTTGGGGATGTCTCTAGTAATTTCTTCCTTGCCCAGCTTGGTGTCCCGGGCCACCACTTCGAATTCCTCGATGTGAATGGAGGTGTAGACCCCGTCACGCACCAACCGTTCGGACACCAGAATTGAATCCTCGAAGTTGTACCCCCCCCAAGGCATGAATGCCACGGTGACATTTTTGCCCAAAGCCAGTTCGCCGTGATCGGTGGAGGGGCCATCGGCAATGATGTCGCCGGCTCGAACCGTTTGCCCTTTCTTGACAATGGGGCGATGGTTGAAACAGGTGTTCTGGTTCGAACGTACGAACTTGGACAGATTGTAAATAGCCACCGGTTTGGCGCCGCCGTTTTTCTCGGAATCATGGCGGATGACGATGCGCGAAGCATCCACGTCCACCACCACGCCGTCACGGGCCGAAACGATCGTGACGCCGGAATCCTTGGCAACCACGCCCTCGATGCCCGTGCCCACCAACGGCGCTCGGCTGGACATAAGCGGCACGGCCTGACGCTGCATGTTGGAGCCCATAAGCGCACGGTTGGCGTCGTCGTTTTCAAGGAACGGAATCAGTGAGGCAGAAACGCTCACCAACTGATTGGGCGAGATGTCCATCAACTCAATATTTTCACGCTCGACCATCATGAACTCGCCCGCCACCCGCGATGTCACCAAAGGATTGACATAGATGCCCTTGGCATCGATGGGGGCGTTGGCCTGGGCAATGGGATGATGCTTTTCCTCAAAGGCGCTGAGAAATTTCACATCTTTGGTAACCTTGGCTTCGGAAACCACACGATAGGGAGTCTCTATGAAGCCAAAATCGTTCACCCGCGCATAGGTGCTCAACGAGACGATCAAGCCGATGTTGGGACCTTCCGGTGTTTCAATGGGACAGATGCGGCCGTAGTGACTGGGGTGCACGTCGCGCACCTCGAAACCGGCGCGTTCGCGCGTCAGTCCCCCCGGACCCAGAGCGCTCAGGCGGCGCTTATGGGTGGTTTCGGACAGGGGATTGGTCTGATCCATGAACTGGCTGAGCTGGCTGGTGCCAAAAAACTCCTTAACCACGGCCGATACCGGTTTGGGGTTGATCAGGTCATGTGGCATAAGCGCATCCACTTCTTGCAGGCTCATGCGCTCCTTGATGGCTCGCTCCATACGTACCAGACCAATGCGGTACTGATTTTCAAGCAACTCGCCCACCGCACGAACACGCCGGTTACCCAGATGGTCGATGTCGTCCACCACCCCCTGCGTATCGCGCAGCTCGATCAGTGTTTTGGTGGTTAACAGAATATCCTCTTTGCGCAGGGTTCGCAGGTGAACCGGCGACTGAATGCCCAGCCGCAAGTTGATCTTGAGCCGCCCCACGCTGGACAGATCGTAGTAGGCCGATTTGAAGAAAAGGTGGTCCATGAACTCCTGGGCCACTTCCGGCGTGGCCGGATTGCCCGGCCGCATCAGGCGATAGATTTCGATCAGGGCCTCTTCCTTGCCGGAGACCTTGTCGAGCATCAGTGTCTTTCGGATGGAGTCGCTGGTGGAAACCCCGTCGATGTGCAGAATGTCAAACTCATTGATACCGGCCCCCTTGAGCTTGGCCAAGGCCTCTTCGGTGATATCCTCGTTGGATTGGACCAGCACCTCACCACTTTTCGGATCGATGAGCGTAACGGCGAACACCTTGCTCAGCAGCTCTTCCGGACCGATGGGGATGGTCCGCATCTCCAGATTTTTCATTTGCTTGATGGCGCGCTGGGTAAACATTCTGCCCTTTCGCACCAAGATTTCATCCGTTTGCGGATGGATCACATCCCGGCTGGCCCGCTGTCCCTTGAGCAATCGTTCGTCGAATACTTTAAAGGCACGCCGTCCTTCAATGATGACCCGCTCCTTGGCGTAAAAGTAGGTCAGCAAATCCTCAGTGCTATAGCCAAAGGCCTTGAGCAGAGTGGTCACCGGAAATTTGCGACGACGGTCGATGCGGATATAGACAATATCCTTGGGGTCAATCTCAAGATCGATCCATGAGCCACGCACGGGTATGATCCGAGCGCTGTAGATAATCTTGCCGCTGGAGTGAGTCTTGCCCTTGTCGTGGTCGAAAAAGACACCCGAAGAACGGTGCAACTGGCTGACCACCACGCGTTCCGTGCCGTTGATGATGAAAGTCCCTTTTTCGGTCATCAAAGGAATGGTGCCGAAATAGATCTCCTGCTCTTTAATGTCGCGTATGTTGGAAACGCCGCTCTCCTTGTCCACATCGTAGACCACCAGCCGCACGGTGATACGTACCGGAAGTTCGTAGGTCATCCCGCGCTGAATGCATTCGTCTTCGCTGTGCTTTACTTCGGAAAAACGGTAAGCGACAAATTCCAGTGAAGCACTGCCGGTAAAGTCCTTGATGGGAAACACCGACTTGAATACCGCCTGCAAACCAATGTCTTCACGCCGCTCGGGCGGCACATCCAGTTGCAGGAAACGCCGATAGGATTCCTTTTGCATGCCGATAAGATCCGGGATCTCCACAATCTTCTTGATCTTACCGAAATTCTTCCTAATACGCTTTTCAAGCGATAGCGATACGGCCATGGTCTCTCCAATGTTTTTAAGGGACTTTAGGAAACGCGAAAATGGGATAAAAGGTTTTCGGCCTTTCCACCCCATTTTCACATTGCAACATTCGATTTATCTTCGCAGTGTATCTGATTTGATCTCCAGTGAAGAATCTACTTAAGTTCCACCTGTGCGCCAGCCTCTTCCAACTGTGCCTTGATCTTCTCAGCCTCGTCCTTGGCAATCGCCTCTTTGACCGATTTAGGTGCCGAGTCGACCAACTCTTTGGCCTCCTTGAGGCCCAGGCCGGTAATAGCGCGAACCTCTTTAATAACGCCGATCTTCTTGTCGCCGGCAGCGATGAGTATGACATCAAACTCGGTTTTCTCTTCGGCAGCCCCCCCAGCCTCGCCGGCCGGCCCTGCAGCAGCCATCATAGCCACTGGGGCAGCCGCGGATACGCCGAATTTATCTTCCAGTTCCTTGACCAGCTCGGATAGATCCAGAACCGTCATATTCGCAATAAAATCAATTACATCCTCTTTTGTAAGATCAGCCATTATGTTTAATCCTCCGTTATTCAACCCAAGCTGCCATCTGCAGCGTTCGTTCCGAAAAAAGGTATACCATCCATCCCATTCAGCTAAGCCGTCTGATGCTCTTTTTGCTCCTTGATCGCCTGGAGTACATTAACCACACGGCGTGGCACATCGTTCAAGGCTTGTACCAAGGATGTGGGCACTGCGATCATGGCCGACAGAACCGTTGCCAGCAACTCTTCGCGCGACGGCAGGGAAGACAG
>JABDRH010000337.1 GCA_013041835.1 Desulfatitalea sp.
GCCATGGTCCGCGCATCGGCGCACGTCGCCGTGGAGAGGGGTTCGCTGGCCGCGTGAATCCGCACCACATGGCCCTCGTCCGACGCCAGCAGATCACCGTTGCGCAGGGCACCGTCGTCCTCAAGACAGATGTCGGCCTCTTTGCCATTGTCCAACAGCACCCTCAGGCGGCTATTGGTGCGCGCCGCCCACGGCAGGGTCAGGGTGGCCCAAGGCGGCTCAGGGGTGTCGAGTTTTCGAATGAGTCGGATCATGTCATCCACTTTTTTTGATTTGAAGCGAAATCGTCAATGGCCCGTTTAATCTTTCGGCGTCCGGCTTTTATAGTTGGGGTTCGCACGTCCGAAGTCTGGTTCATGAATATCACATTTTTTTTCCTTTCACCAATGCCGGAACGTCGCAGAGGCACCGCAAAGACAAGCCGGTTGGTGCATGATGTATGCGCGAATCCCTAGGCATTTCAGAACCCTGCTCAACTTGCCGGTCAATGTCCTTGCCTATGCCGAGTACGATATGGGCTAGGACATTGACATGCAATCCCGACTTTGACATAGTTGTTTTAAATTAGGTATTTGAAATGAATATCATTTATAGAGAAGCAAAAAAGGAAGATAGTCTGCGTATTGCCCAGCTTGATAATATCGCTTCGGACGGTGCCATTGAATTTCTTTTTCATGATTTAATCGCTGACATGACACCTGTTCAAATCGTGGCTTCGAATCTTGAAAACGATCGCTATCCGCATTCTTATCGAAGTGTCATCGTAGCGGAACATGATGAGACCATCATCGGCATGTCGCTTTCCTTTCCAGGCAGATACCATAAAATCACTGATGAAATGAAAAGCTTTTTACCCCATGACCGAATTAACCACTTTAGACATTTTTATGCCGCACCGGTCGGGGATAGTTATTTTCTTGACGCGCTTTGTGTTGACGCGCATTTTAGAAATAGAGGCATCGGCAGCAAGCTCATTGCGTTTACGAAAGACAAAGCCCGCAATGAAGGGTATGATGCTTTGAGCCTCTTGGTTTTTAAAGATAATACGAATGCGCAAAAGATATATAAAAAGAATGGATTTGAAGCAATAGATTGTGTTGCGCTGCCCGCGCACAAACGTATGCCTCATGAAGGCGGTTGCGTCTTGATGAAGGCCATTATTTGATAGCCATATAGCCTCAATATCTCGGGTGGCCCGCATTTTTTATTTGCTGGATTCTGGCCGAACAGCGGCTCTTTCCGGTGAGAAACTTGTTCGACATGAGGCGCATCATGCGTATTGCCGTCACGGGAGCATTCGGATACTCCGGCCGATACATAACGGAACGGTTGCTTCAATCCGGTCACGAAGTGATTACGTTGACCAACGCGTTGAATCGTCCGAACCCTTTTGGCGCGAAGGTGACGGCTTTTCCGTTTCATTTCAACGCACCTGGAAAATTACGTGGCACCTTGCAAGATGTGCACGCCTTGATAAACAACATCGCCTGGTCCCTTCGGCACTTGCCGGTCGTGGGCGTGTTCGGGGATGGTGATTACCGGCTGCAGCCAATTTACGTTGGCGATCTGGCGCAGGCGGCAGCGCAAAAGGTGAGCGGGAACCAAAATGAGGTCATTGAAGCCATTGGCCCTGAGACATTCACGTACACGGAGTTGGTTGCCATGATCAGTAGGGCGCTCGGCGTGAAACGTCCAATTCTTTCGGTTTCACCCAGTGTCGGTTACTGGGTTTGTCGTTTAATCGGATTTTGGGTTAACGACGTCGTTATCACTCGCGAAGAGATTCAGGGGCTGATGGAAGGCCGCCTTTGTGTGGATGCGCCACCTTTAGGCGTCACCCAACTCACGGATTGGATCGAGCGTCACCGCGATACCCTCGGACGCCGCTATACCAGTGAGATGTCGCGCCGAGTCGATCGGTTATCAAAGTACCAATCAAACTAGGGGATGAGAAAAAAGCAGGTTCCTGCCGTTCATTCAGGTGCATTTCGTGCGCTCTTGAACAATTCCCAGCTTCAGTTTATACCTCAACGTTGCGTTAGTGGATATCGGTGGCGCATCCGCTCCCTTTTATGGGAGCGTGTTTTGTTCAGGGGCGGATGTGCCTTGTAGATGAACTCAAATCCGGCGAAATATGGCGGAATCACTTTTCCCTCGCACCTTAAAGGCGGGTTGATATGTCCGGTCGAGCGGCGCGGGATATCCCCTACAACTACACATCGGCCGACGACCACCGGATCTTTTCCTTGCTGCTGGGCGAACAGGTTCTGGCGCCGTTGGAGCGGCTGGTCTACACGCGGCGCACCGGGCGCTCGTGGCGTTTGCTGATGCGTGTGATCGGCGATTTGTTCATTCATCATCGCAATCCGTTTGTGTTGCAAGCGTTGGTGGACGACCGGGAACGCCGCCGACGTTTCTTTACGGGTGTTTTCGGCGATCTGGATCGCATCGGCGATCAGCGCCGCATCGAACCGGAATTGGATTTGGTGTTGGAGCGCTGCCGCGGCAAGGTTGAAAGCCTGCGGCGTGAACTGGAGACCACCGCGGTCAGGCGGCAGCGAATGTTGCGCCAACTGGGCGCTATCGTGGGCCGGAAAAACATTTTCTTCGATCCTTTCACCTTGGCGGCCCATGCCACGGATGCCACGGATTGGCGCCTGCATCTGCCCGTGGCCGTCGTCTGCCCCGAGATGGAAGACCAGGTGCCGCGCCTGCTGCGGGCCATCGCCGCCCTGGGACTCAAGGCCATTGCCCGGGGCGGTGGCACGGGGCTCACCGGCGGCGCGGTGCCGGTGGCGCCCGGTTGCGTGATGATTAATACTGAAAAGCTTGACCGCATCCACGCGATTGGCACAGTGCGGATCGCAAACGAAACCTCGGATGCCCCTTTGATGCGGTCCACCATTGAACTGGAAGCCGGGGTGATCACGCAAACCGCCATGCAAGCCGCTGAAGCCAAAGGCCTGGTGTTCGCCACCGATCCGACGTCGGCCTGGGCATGCACCATCGGCGGCAATATTGCCGAAAATGCCGGCGGTAAGCGCGCCGTGCGCTGGGGCACGGCCATTGACAATCTGCTCAACTTCCGGATAGCGGTCGCCGATGGCCGGTTGCTCGAAGTGCGGCGCTGCCGTCCTACCGGTCGGCGTATCGCCGCCGACGAGACCATTGCCTTTGAGGTGAGCGATACGGACTCCGGCAATACGCTCAAGCAGATCTCAATTCCCGGCCACCTGTTGCGCAAGCCCGGATTGGGAAAAGACATTACCAACAAGAGCCTTCAAGGTCTCCCCGGCGTGCAGAAAGAAGGCACCGACGGCATCATCACATCGGCCACCTTTATTCTGCATCACGCCTATCCCTATCAGCGCACGGTGTGCCTGGAATTTTTCGGCACGGACATGGAAGAGGCCGCCCAGGTGATCGACCGCATCGTTCAGGCGTTTCCCGACCAGGGCCGGGAGGCCCTGATGGCCCTGGAGCATTTCGATGAGGCGTATGTGCGCGCTATTGTATACAAAGCCAAGGCGCCTCGCAGCCGCCGTCCCAAGGCGGTGCTGCTCATCGACATCGTGGGACATGCCGAAGAACAGGTGGAAGCGGGCCTGGCGAGACTTCGGCGGATCATGCACGGGTACCCCAACACCTTCATGGCCGTGGCCGGGGATGATGAGGAAGCCCAACGCTTCTGGCGCGACCGTAAACGTCTGGGCGCCATTGCCGCCCGAACCAATGCCTTCAAGCTCAATGAGGACATCGTGTTGCCCCTGACGGCGTTGGCCGAGTTCACCGCCTTTGTGGACCATCTCAATGTGGAGGAGGAGCGGGAAAACCAGGCTGAAGTGGTATGGCAGTGGCTGACCTACCTGCAGGAGGCCGTTCCCATCGAGGACCCCACGTGGCTGGCGGCCAAGCTGCCCGAGGCCCGGCATTTGTTGCAGTCGGCGGTGGCGCAGATCCGATTGGCCGGGCGTGACCATTTGCAGGCCGAAACCCATTTGCAGCGTACCCGTGCGGCGCTTTTGGAACTGTTGAGCGGATATGAACGGGTGTCGTCCGAACTGGAAGATGATATGGCCGCCATCCGCGGCCGTCGCATCGAGGTGGCCACCCATATGCACGCCGGCGACGGCAATGTGCATGTGAATATTCCGGTCTTCAGCAATGACCGGGAAATGATGGCCCGCGCCGCCGAGACCGCCGACCTGATCATGGAAAAGGCGGTGGCGCTGGGGGGGTGGTGAGCGGCGAACATGGCATCGGATTCACCAAGATCAAGCACCTGGAGGCCGGGATCATGGCCGATCTCAAGGCCTACCTGCAGACCATGGACCCGGACGACCTGATCAATCCGGGCAAGCTGACCGACCCTGCGGTGGCCGACCGAATATTCGCCCCCTCGTTCAATCTGCTCGAGTTGGAGGCGCGCATTCTGCATTACGGTCGCGTGGAGCAACTGGCCGAAAAGATCGCCCGATGCGTACGCTGCGGCCGCTGCAAAACCGATTGCTGTGTTTTTTACCCGGCCGGCAACCTGTTTCACCACCCGCGCAACAAGAATATCGCCCTTACGGGTATCATCGAAGCGCTACTGTATGATGCCCAGCGTTTTCAAACCTTAGGCCTGCTGCCATTGCGCCGGTTGACCGAGATTGCCGACCACTGCACCCTCTGCCATAAATGCCGCGTGCCTTGCCCGGTGGACATTGACACCGCCGAGGTGACGCTGCTTGAGCGCGAAGTGCTCGATATCCACAAGGCCCGCCGAACAGCCGGCACCACGCGCATGGTGCTGGGTTACCTGGCTGCGCGCTCGTCCTGGGCCAATGCCGTCATGCGCCGGGTGCTGCTGCAATGGGGCGGTCGCATGCAGCGTCTGGGGGCCAACGTCTTTGGCGCCGCACACGGGCGGCATCCCTTGCTGGCGCCGTTGTATGC
>JABDRH010000340.1 GCA_013041835.1 Desulfatitalea sp.
CACCTGGGCCATCTGAAGTTGATGCGCGGTGAGCAGTTTGATGGTGTTGAGGATTTCGATCAAATCCACATCCACTGCCTCAATGTGCTTCTGCCTTGCGAAACTCAGCAGCCGTTTAACGATATCACCGCAGCGCATGGCCTCCATGATGGACAGTTCAAGGTACTTGGCAAAGGCACCGGCACCTTCAGGCGGCAGGGATTCTTCTTTCAAGTGAGAAAGGATCAGTTTGTTGAACGTGACGATACTGGCAATGGGATTGTTGATTTCATGGCACACCGAAGCGACCAAGCGTCCCAGGGAAGCCAGCCGGTCCTCCTGCACAACGCGCGCCAAATCACTTTTCAGGGCCTGGGCGTGCTGTTCGATACGCTCACTGAGATCCTTGGTGATATCCCGCACCACTTCCACCACCTGAACGATCTCACCCATCTGGTTAAACAGCGGATAGCAGGTGACATGGCAGGTGCGCACTTCGCCCTCTTGGGTCGTTATCTCGTGCACGGCCCTGGACGGTCGCCGGGTGAGCAGGGTCTCTTGCATGGGGCAGGAAAGGTTTCGGACATCGCAACGTGCCGGCCGGTCGTGCAACATCTCATAACAGTGTCGCCCCAGTGCCTCTTCGCGGCTGCGCCCCCTTAGAATAAGCGGTGAGTTGTTGGATTTGATGAGCCGTAAGTTGCGATCCATGACCATCACACCGTCGGGCGAGGCTTCAAGCAAGGCCGAAGCGAATGAACTCGCCAGGCTGATTTCCGATTCCTTTTCGGCCACCGCTTCATATTGTCGGGCGATATCAAAAATCAGCATGGAGGCGTGGCTGTCCAGCACGCCTACCGAGGGGGGCTTGCGTGTCACCAGGTCAGCCAGAATTCGCGGGTCGCCGCTCATCTCCAGGATGAGGTCCAGATGATCCACGCAAAGCAGTTGCTCGTAACTGTCATAAATAGGAATACCCATATTGCAGGCAAGTTTGAGACTGCCGGCAAAAGGCGTGGTGGGGGCCAGTCCGATGAGCTTCAGGCGAAGACGGGTGGGTTTAATGGCCTCGATCATGCGCACAATGGAGAGGCAACGCCCGCCTTTGGCCACCACACCGACCCGAAGGAGCAGGCAATGGTCGAAGTTACCAACGGAGTGCATATCCTCTCCTGTCCATTGAGTTAATGTGCTGGCAAAGGTTCCGATGCTCGAAGCAAGTGAAGGCGTTAAGGCTTTGCATCGCGGTGTGGCGGCAGATACCGGTAGGCAGTTGTAAAGGACACGTATGGCGCGTTGTGAAACCGACTGTCTGCCTGAAACGCCGGCAAACCGGCACCTCGATGATAGCGAAACGCTGCAATTTGTGCGTGAAGTAAGGTGAAATCAATTTACACGCCCTGGTGGTTGACTGTCAATCGGCAAACTGCTCTTGCAGCAATAAGAAAAGGGCGCCTGACCGATGAGCGTGATCAAAGACGTTAAGAAATGGATTTTTTGAGAAAGGGCTGGCAGCGGCATGTCCGCTGCCGTTAAACAAAAAAATGGGGCGGCCGGCAGGGTGCGCTTGGCAATGCCAGCCGCCCCAACTTACACTCAAGGGAAATCCGGTTCCGTGTCCGTATCCGTTCAGATGTCAGGTGCGATACCGATTCAGTTCCGCTTGCCGATGCAAATATCAACTCCAGTCGAGATTCATTCGCCTGCAATTCACAGTTCATTGAGAATGATTGCCGTTTCCGATTCCGTCGTGTACAGCAGTGTTCAGTTTCCGATGGCGCTCAAAAACGAGTCCGTTTCAGTATTTTCCCAGTGCAAGTTGTATATTTAACTGCAATGGGTGTGCCAAATAATGTACGTACCATATGTCAATAAATTCATTATATTAGTCTGGTCGTCCGAGATTGTCGGATTTGGCTTGACGATTTAGCGTAAAAATGCTGCAAAATTTTGTCAGTCGGCCGGGTTTGGGTTTACAAATCTAGGCATCATCATAAAATGGCAGAGCCTCCGGAGAGGCCCTGCCTTTTTAGATGCAGACATCATCAATTGTTACCTCTTGGAACTGGAAGCTCTGCCGTTGAATTAGCCCGCCACATCGATGCCCAAGTCGCAACCCAGATGCGGATCTTTGTTCGCGCATTCAAAGTTAGCCTCGCGGGTGTCTTCGTGTCCTTCGCTTCTCTCATCCCTGTCAAAGTAGTCTTGTGTATTCTCAGCCATGATTGACCTCCTGTTTTGGTTGTTCGTTTTTTGTTTGCTTGCTTGGACTTAAATATGTTTACGATGGCGACCGATGCAATGAGAGCCCATTGCCAGGCAGATGGTAGGTCAATCCTGCCAATCCCGTTTGAAACTTCGTCCGGAAGCGCACTCATGGACCTGATCGTTAAAATGAAATTCGGCGCACATCTTTACGGCACGGCCGACGCTGATTCAGACATGGACTACAAGGGGGTCTACCTGCCTTCACGTCGTGAGGTTTTGTTGGGCAACATCCCCAAATGCCGGCGCTTTGCCACAGGGGACGATCGCACCAAAAACCATCCCGGCGATATCGACGAAGAGATCTACAGCCTGCACCATTTCATTCAGTTGTCGCGTCAGGGACAGATAGTGGCCATGGATATGCTGCATGCGCCTGATGAGATGCTGTTGGTGAACTCCGAGCCATGGCAACGGTTGGTTCGTAATCGACATCGCTTTTACACCAAACGGCTAAGCGCCTTTGTCGACTATGCACGCCGTCAAGCCGCCAAATACGGCATCAAGGGGTCACGGCTCAATGCCGCGGTCGAGGTGCTGGCCGTGTTGAAACAAAGCGGTCCCGAAAAACTTCTCCGTAATATCTGGCCGGACCTGCCGCGAGGTGAGCACTGCTTTGATGTGTCCCCGGCCCCCACGGGCATTTCCCAGTACCAAATGTGTGGTAAAACGTTTCAGGCATCGATGCGTGTCGGCCATGTGATACCCATCGTCGAACGGTTTTACGACACTTACGGCGCCCGGGCCAAACTGGCGGCCGAAAACAAGGATATCGACTGGAAAGCAATCTCGCATGCCCTTCGGGCCGCTATCCAGACCCGGGAGATCCTCACCGTGAATACTATCCGATATCCGTTGCGTGACGCGCCATATCTTAAAGCCGTGAAAGCCGGCCGGTTGGACTACCTCACGCAGGTTGCCCCGGCCTTGGAAACGCTCATCGAGCAAGTGCAGGGGCTACTGGACCGCAGCGCCCTGCCCGAGGATTCAGATGGCGCCTACTGGGACCGGTTCATTTGCGAAACTTTAGACATGTACCGGTTCGGCGATCCATAGGCTGGACAAGAATCATCGGTCTTCATCCACAAATGATCGCTTACGGTGCGGATTAAAGCCGCAGAGTGGTTTGGGTCGAGGCTTTCAACATCACCAGAACGCCGATATGGGCCGCAAGATGCCCTTTGTGAAGGACGCTACTTATTCCGGCGCGGCATGATCGGTTGTATCCAACGGTTATACGCTCCTTCGTAGAGCCACTTGTCCGGAAATCCACTCTTGCGAATAAAGGTCGGATTACGGGTCCAGTCAATAAGCATTTCATAGGCTTGCTGGATCTTAAGAAAGGCCTGGGCATCGCCGCCCAGATCGGGATGGTGCTTTTTGGCCTGACGCCGGTAGGCTTGTTTGATTTGATCATGCATATTGGCAAATGTCAGGGTATCGGGTTTCAGGTTCAACGTCACCAAGCTGCTCTGGCGCACGGCGGGTACGGCCAACGTGCCGGGGATAACCGTCTCTTTGGAGCGGCAGGGGCGCTGGGCCTGATCGAGCACATGTTGGGAGGCGACGTAGCGCTTTTTGGTACGGTTGCGCTCATTCCACCACCGCTGACCGAGCATGTTGGACAGGTCGCAGAAATCATCCACCGGCTTGCGGCCTGGGGAGCGTGGCAACATGTAACTGTAAATCTGTTCCATGTCGTAGGGCAGTAGATCCATCACGATGACGAAATCTGTAAAATAGAAGGTGGCATAGCGAATGTTCAGGGCCCGCAGCAGGCC
>JABDRH010000341.1 GCA_013041835.1 Desulfatitalea sp.
GCCATGGGCCGAGGCCACCACGGGTCGTCCCATGGCGGCAGCCTCCACGGCGATGCGGCCGAACGATTCGGGTTTGATGGAGGCGGACACGACAATAGTGGCCGCTAAAACGGCGGCCGGCATATCCGCGCAGTATCCGGCGAAGCGGATACGTTCGGATAGTCCGGCGGCGTCGGTCATGGTTTTCAGCTCGGTGGCCAGGCCCGGATTCTCCTTAAGATCACCGGCGCATACGGCCACCCAGCGTCGGTGCCTGATCCGCGCCAGGCTCTGGATGAAGAGGGCATGTCCTTTAAGGCGCGTGATGCGACCCGGAAAGAAGATGACGGGCGTGTCATTTCCGCGAATGCCCCAAGCCGACCGGAGGGCTTGTATCCGTTCGTGGCCGACCCGCCGGGGATCGAAGCGCCGATCGTCGTAACCGCCGTAGATAACGGCGATGCGCGCCTCGGGGGTGCGGTAATGGCTCAGAATGTGATGCTTTATGGTTTCGGAGACGGCGATGACCCGTTCGCCCCTGGACATGATGGCGCTGTAGGCGTTGACCGAGTAGAAGCCATGGAAGGTAGTGATTAGTGCGGGACGCCTTCGTCGCGGCAGGCTCAGCCAGGCCAGGTAGCCCACCCAGGCGGGCACGCGGGAGCGCAGGTGCAATACATTCACTGGCTTTTCAATCAGAAGGCGCCGCAGCGGGAAGATATACCACAGGCAACGCGGGCTCTTTTCACCCATGAAGCGGTAGCGGACATGGGTGCTGCCCTCTTTTTTCAGTTCGGCCACCATGCGGCCGCCCTGGGAAGCCACCATCGACCGATGACCGTGGCGGGCGAGATGTGTTCCCATTTCCACGGCTTCACACTCCACGCCCCCTTCTTCGAGCTCCGGCACCATCTGAAGCACTGTTAGTCGGGTACGGCTGGAACGAATGGGATCTGTCTGCGTCATTGATTGAAATCCACTGAACAGTCTTCGTCTACCAGCATCTTGTGCCGAACCCGCTCCGGTACGGGGATGATGCGCCAACGTCGATGCACCCAGAACCAGTGGTCCGGCGCTTTTCGGATGAACCCTTCGATGGTTTGGTTGAACAACGCGGTATTCTTAAGGATATCTTTTCGAACATCGCCGGTTCGAATCAAGTTCAGGGGGGGGTCGAAAACAACCCGATAGCGGCCGTCGGGCATGCGCAGGTTGTAGGCCGGCACGATGGGTGTGTCGTAGCGCAGGGCGAACATTGCCAACCCCTTGTTGGTGCAGGCCGGCCGACCAAAGAAATTGACGAACACCCCCTCGTACCAGGACGAATTCTGATCGAGCAGGATGCCCAACATGCGGCCCTCGCGCAACAGCCGACGCATGATTTCCGCACTGCCATCCTTGTCGATGACAACACTGCCCGTGTTCGCGCGAATTTCTCCGAGAACCCGGTCCATGGGGTGATAATCCAGGGGGCGGGCCAATATATGGACCGGGCCGAACCTGACCGCCGTGGCGATGTTCATCAGCTCCCAGTTGCCGAAGTGGGCTGACAGGAAAACCAGGCCCCGGCCCATGGCAAGGGTGTTGCGCACGTTGTCTTCGCCGGATATCTCGGCAAAGGAGTCAATATTTGAAGGGGTCACCCGCATTAGGCCGGGCAGTTCCAGGGCGACGCGGGCCAGTTGGTTGAAATTGCGTTGCACCACCTGGCGGCGCTGCCGGTGTGTCATCTCTCGGCCGAAGGCAATGGCCACGTTGCTCATGGCGATATCGCGGTGATATCGGTCGAGCGCATACCATACCTTTCCGATGATGGCGGCCAAACGGGCCATCATCGGACGGGGAATCAATGACATGAGCTGAAACATGCGTCTAATCGTGTCGTAAGGCAAGTCCCTGGGATTCAACACGTTTGTCTCCGGATGCCGCGTCACAATGACCGGCAATGCTTATTTGAGTGAATGTATCGCACGCACATACTGCTGCCAGAACATGGCCGGGCCTTGCAGGGCATGCGCCCGTCTATTCAGATGGGTGAATAAAATCATGGCCAACACCACATGGGTTTGCAGCCCGAAAAGCGCCAGCAGCGCGAGCCAGGACCGCCAAGGGCCGTATCCTGCGACAGCAACGATGGCCCACAAGAGGGCGGCGCCGATCCAAACCAACGCGGCCATGATCATGAGTCGTACCATGACGGCCTCCTTCAACACGGCAATCGCGCTCATGCCATGGATTACCAGACCGTTGAAATTCATCTTGGAAGGTCCGACATAGCGCATGCCCCGGTGGGAAGGTATGCCCTTGATCGGCAGGCCGGACCGCTTGAGTGTGCCTGACAAGCTGTTCCACAGGTCTGGATAGTGCACAAGTCGGTCCAACTGATGGGCCGGGATGTGGCTGAAATTTCCGAATCGGATCTGGGTGCCGGTCAACAGAAAAAACAGCAACTTGTAACACCAGTACCAGAAGCGAAACAGCGGGCCTTCGGAACGGCTGGCGCGATCGGCGGTGATAATCGCACCAGGATTGTCCCGGCCCGAACGGTGCAGGTCGTTTAGCTCATGGGGCGGATCTTCGCCGTCACTGTCCATGATAAAGACCGAGTCGAAGCCGCCCAGGTTGTGGGCGTAAGCCAAGCCGACCGCAATAGCCCGTTGGTGTCCCATGTTGCACACCAGATCGATGACACAGATGTGTTCGATGAAGTCGCAGTCTCCGATCCACTCGTGGGTCGAAGGCATCTGCTCCTGAGAGCCGTCGTTGACCAGCACTACCGAAATGTTGCCCTGCCAGGAAGCCACTTGCTGGTCGATCTTTCGTATCAGGATGCCAGCCGAGGACCAATCGTTATAAAGTGGCATGATAATGCAGTGAGTTGTCATACCGTAAATGCGCCTCTATGGATTTTCAGGGGGAACGATGAACATGTAGAACGCCTTGGACGGTAAATCGCAGTCCACGGACGGCGCCAGCGCCAACGCGCCGACATCGATGACCCTTTTGGCCTGCTGCGGTAAAAGTGAACGCGCATCCGGCTCATTGTTCCCAATAATAAGGGCGCCTTTTGCCGCAATGTCCTCGGCGGTTACCCACGGCGATTTCTTGAAATTCCCGTCGATGAGCACGCTGGCCCGCCTGGGGGCGTAAAATGCGATATTTCCC
>JABDRH010000342.1 GCA_013041835.1 Desulfatitalea sp.
GCCATGGGCCACCCCATCATCGGCGATCCGGTCTACGGACGCCGCCGGACGGCAAGTACGGTACCGGCGTTGCGAAAAATCCTCAAACAAGCCCGACGCCAGATGCTCCACGCCGCTCACCTGCGCTTTACCCATCCAACAACAGGCGCTGCGCTCGAATTCGATGCCAGCCTGCCCGAAGACATGTCTGCGGTCCTGACGTCCTTGCGGACGATACCATAAAACCGGCAGGGTTTCAGGTTGATGATTGGGATTGAAATTCGATTCGTGTTGTGGGGAAAGCACAAAAACAGTGACAAGCCGAAATCTCACATATCCCCATTGCTAAAAAAATCGGGATAGAGTCGCGTCGCGCATTTCGGGCATATGCCGTGGGTAAAATCGGCTTCCGAATGACACGAAATGTAGGTCTCGATATCCTGCCACTTGCCCGCCTCATCGCGGATGCGTTTGCACGACGCGCATATGGGCAACAGGCCGCTAAGCCGATTGACCTCCTGAAGTGCCTTTTCAAGCCGGCGGATAAGCCGATCGTGCTCCCTGGCCGCCTTGGATTTGACCAGGGCGATTTCCACGGTATAGCGCAGTTCCGACCGATCATAGGGTTTCAGAATATAGCCGAAAGCATTGGCGGTGACGGCGCGATCCAGAAGCGGTTCCTCGCTCAGGCACGTGATGAAAACGATAGGCACATTCATTTGATTGGTGATCAATTCGGCAGCTTCGATCCCATTCATATCGCCTTCGAGCAATATATCCATCAATATCAAGTCAGGTTTCTGGGCCAAGGCGTTGCGAACCGCCGCCGTGCCGGTGCGGGCCATTGCACATACCATATACCCCATCGATTGCAAGCGCGCGGCCAGCACAGTGGCCACGTGGTTATCGTCTTCAACGATTAAAATGCGGTCTGCAACAGCCATTGCCAACAGCCCCTTAGAATTTCGCTTTTGTTGCCCGTGGATACAAAACTGTTCATTCCCATCCATTCAATAGTGGAACCTGCGCTGACCAGAAAACAATGCCGAATCTGCGAATCCTCTCACCGGGGCAGCTTTAAACAAATAAATTAAGGCGTTAAAAGTCTTAATCGCCCAAGCGCGAAAAAAAATCCGCCGGTGAGCCATGGCGCTGTGCTGCAAGCATACCCCTATACATGCAATTCACTTGCCAGTATCGATACCGATGAGCCGGCGGTGCCCCACAGCTCAAATTGGGATGGATTTTCGATTTTTTAGAACCGCTGCACCTTGCTTTGGAGGAACTTCGGCCATTTTTCCATTCCCAGCATAAAACCAATTTGACAGTTTCGCTCCGCCCCCTTACAATACCGACTCAATATGTACTGTAAGAGGGCGAAATCGAAGCAAAAAGCAACCACCACCGTCCATGAGACCACGAAGTAAAAAGTCATGAATTGCTATCTGAAATTATTTAAGTTGGCTGTCTTGTTTATATTCTCTGCCACCGCATATGGCTGTGCAAACAAGAATTATATTTACCCGGATTATGATGTCAGTGCTGAGAATATGAAGCGGACCGTTCAGTATTTGTCTGATATTACTCCACCAAGAAATCATTTAAATACTGAATCATTGGAGAACGCCTCAAGTTTTATTATCCAAGAATTGAATAAGTATGGAATTTCGGCTGAACAACAGAAGTTTATGGTATCAGGAAATATATATAAAAATGTAATCGCAAGTGTAGGACCCAAGGAAGGCGTTCGAACAGTTGTCGGCGCACACTACGACGTGTGTGAAGATCAGCCGGGCGCTGATGATAATGCAAGCGCCATTGCAGGGCTGCTGGAAACAGCACGCATTGCGAAAATGCATGAGTCGGCATTACCTTTCAGGGTAGATTTCGTCGCCTACACTTTAGAAGAACCGCCATATTTCGGTACCGAAAAGATGGGGAGCTATATTCATGCTAAATATTTACATGAAAACAACATTAAGTTACGGGGCATGATCTGTCTTGAGATGATTGGCTTTTTTAACGACCAGAAGGATTCTCAGAGATATCCTCTTTCTTTGATGCGGTTATTCTACGGTAGCAGAGGAAATTTTATTAGTGTTGTTAGCAACTATGGCAGCTCATCATTTTTAAAACAAGTATCAAAACATCTAAAAGCAACAGCAATAGAAGTAAAAACGTTGAAAGCCCCAACCTTTTTTGCCGGCATTGATTTTTCAGACCATAGAAATTATTGGAAATTTGGATATGACGCAATTATGGTGTCAGACACTTCATTCTACCGGAATCCAAACTATCATATGACTTCCGACACTATTGATACCCTTGATTTTAATAGAATGAAAGAAGTGGTCAAAGGTATTTGCTGGTTTCTTTTAAATATAAATTGAATTGTTACCCCCCCCCCAATGCTGCAAAAGTCCAATCACTATAATCAGAAAAACCTACCTAAGCAGGATCACTATGGATGGGGTTTTGAAAAACCCGGCACCAACACCAGGCACCAAGCAAAAGGCCGACTTACAAAGCCGGCCTTTTATTTGGTCTTATTGGTCGGGGCGAGAGGATTTGAACCTCCGGCCCCCTGCTCCCAAAGCAGGTGCGCTACCAGACTGCGCCACGCCCCGAGGTAGCCGGTCAATACCATGCACGTTGAGTCATTGCAAGTCCATTGGTGTATATCAGAGGTTAGCGCGATGGAAAGCGGATGGCTTGACCGCTGCGTTTGAATGGTTAGGGTATTTGACATAGGCAGACGAATGATGATCGGATGTTCCTGAATCTGTTTGACTCAAGGAGGATTACCATGAACGATTCATCGGTTGATCATAAAAGTGCGTGTTTGAGTCGTTGTGAGGATTGGTTTGTGCAATGCTCACAACGTATGCCATCGGGTTGCGTTGAACAACTTCGCCTGTGTCGAGAAAGCTGCCGGTTACCCCATCCACAATAGAAAACCATCTTTAATTTTGGCTCATGGAAAATGGCTCGGTAGTTCAAGTACCGGGCCATTGTGGGTTACGGGAAAATCCGATTTGAAAGCAATGAAGGAATTGGAAAGGCCGCGGCATAATTGCTGATATTCTGGACGTCGTCCAATTGACCTGGCCCTGGGATTATTGTCAATTGACAAGCACACCCTCCTTCTGCTACCCATTTTTATATTTTTGTATTGCAATGGTTCTTTTTCGTTTCCTGTTCGCACAATTCGCCCACTGCCTGCTGCTAATGATGGTATCGCGTTAATTTAGACTGAATCAGTATGGTATCCCGTGTTTGTGGATTCGCAACGATCTGCCGAAGATAGGCAGAATACAGGCGCTGAATGGATCGAAGAACATTCCTCAAGATGGCCGGCATGGGCAGCGTAGCCTTTGCCGCCGGATGCAACGCACACCCCGAAAAGAATCTTTACGCCCTCGTTCAGGCCCCCGAAGACATGGTGACCGGCGAGGCGATGT
>JABDRH010000346.1 GCA_013041835.1 Desulfatitalea sp.
TCCATGGCCTGCCCCGTGGCTTTAAGCGTCGGGGCGCTTATTTGGTCCCAGAATCCCGGGTGGAAAGCCCGACAAGTCGTTCGGAAGCTTTTCAATTGTGCTGATCCCGTGGATTCCTTAGGGTGCAACGCCGCTTATTCCGGTTATCTCGGTTCTGGCCGGGTTAATGCATTCCAAGCAGCAATTTCAGGTGACTATGATAGAGACAGCGATGTGGATGCGGCTGACCTTGCGGCTTTTGTCAATGCGCGCATTTTACGGTCCCCGGATGCGGATTTGAATTTTGACGGCGATATCGATTTGGCCGATCTGGCCACATTTTGTAGATATTTTGGGAGACCCTAGGGACATAGAAAATGACTGAGTTATACGATATTGGGCCTTCGGCTTAAAAAGTTGAATTATCTCGCTTAATCTTGGCCCATCTGCTCCGTTGCATGCAAAACCAGCATTGATGGATATGCAACCTTGCATGCGCCTTGCAGATAAACCAAATCTCGGCGTAATCTGGCACAATTCTTTTGTGCCGAAATCCTTACGTTTCTGAACACGAAGGAGAAATCATGAAAGACATTCGAATCGGACGACCCAGCCGAATCATCAACCTGTTGTTTATCACTCTTATTTTGTTGGCCGGGATGGACATATCTTGGGCCGGCGCTATCATTGCCAACCATGCCAGCACGGATATTCATATGATTCCGCAATCCGCCATTGAAGATGCCAAGGCATCTCTGATTATTGCATACGGCCATACCAGCCACGGCAGCCAAATTACCTCGGGCATGAGCGGCCTTGTGGGCTTTATGAACGGACTCGGATATCCTGAAGACCTATATGCCTATAACAGCAGTGGTTCGGGAGGGGCGCTCTGCCTTCGGGACAACCCTTTTTCAGGGGCAAGTGATTTGGGAAATCCCGACCGTACGGCTTGGAACTCGGCGACAAGAGCCTATCTTAACGCGCATCCGGAGGTCAATGTGGTCATTTGGTCCTGGTGCGGTCAGGTGAGTGACGCAACAGAAACCGACATCAACACGTATTTGTCTTTAATGAACGCTTTGGAAATTGATTATCCTTCCGTTCAATTCGTTTATATGACCGGGCACTTGGACGGATCGGGGTTGACAGGAAATCTTCATCTGAGAAACGAACAGATTCGCGACTTCTGTATGGCCAATAATAAAATTCTGTTCGATTTTGCGGATATCGAAAGCTACGATCCAGGCCGGCTTGTCAACTATAATGTGCTTTTGGCCAATGACGCCTGCGATTATGACGGCGATTATAACGGTACCAGAGAAAGCAATTGGGCCATTGACTGGCAGAATACACACACCCTGGATGTAGACTGGTATTCTTGTGCAAGCGCCCATAGCCAGCCCTTGAACGCTAACCTCAAGGCATATGCCGCATGGTGGCTGTGGGTCCGTCTGGCGGGGTGGAACGCGTGTACCCATGCGCCAAGCGATCTAAGCGCCACTGCGGACTCAATTTTGGGGCAAGTGTCCCTCACTTGGAATGATCATTCCAGCAATGAGGATTCTTTTCTCATACAGCGTCAGCTTAACGGAACAGGATGGAACATGGCCTACGCAACCGTGCCAGCAGACACGACAGTGTTTACAGATACAGGGCTTGGATTTGGAACCTATCAATACCGGATAGTGGCCCATAGAGATGATGACGGCTCTGGGAATCCCTGTGATTCCGGTCCGTCCAATACAGCTTCGGCCAATATCGCTCAGTCGATTCCTGCCGCACCGTCCACCCTTGTTTCCCAGGTAGACCATTTTGATATCCAGTTATCATGGACGGACAATAGCGATAACGAAGACGCCTTTGTCGTGGAACGGAGTATAGACGGCGGAACCTTCAGCATTTTGGTCGCCAACCTGGCACCCAACACCCCCGGTTATACGGACACCAACTTGCCACCGCTGCATACCTACGCATATCGAGTCAAGGCGGTCAACAGCCTGGGCGACTCGGGATATTCCAATGAAACCAGCCAGTATCTATACGACGCGTCCATTACCATACGATTGGAAAATGATGTTGCGGGCGAAATAATAGATGCATTTTTGTTGTCGGCCACTCCGGATACGAATTATGGCGCCACTGCATATGAAACGAATTTTGACCGGTTTATCGTCCAATTCAATTTGCCCACCGAGGTCATGGATAAAAAGATTATATCCGCCGAACTGGGTTTCTTTGTCTGGGCCGTGGACCCTGCCGATGCTGGAACATCACTGGCGCTTTACCGGGTTATCCAGCCTTGGGTTGAAGCATCCGTCACCTGGAACAGCGCTGAAACAGGTCTGCTTTGGGCCACGCCTGGGGCCGACGTTGCCGAATCCGTGGGCCAGGTCGTGGTGGAAAATCTGGATCATGGGTATTTGACACCGGTTAACATCACCGGCACGGTCCAACAATGGGTGGATGACATTGTTCCGAATTACGGCTTGGTCCTGGATAAGGGGCCGTCCGTGGGCATGGGCATCAAGGCCAGTGAGTATAGCGTCGGCCCTTACCTTGAGATCACGTATACCCAAAAGACTTGCATGGCTGATATTGATTTTGACAATGATGTAGACGGCATGGATCTGGCGTTGTTCGTCGGAAATTTTGAGGCCGGCTGTCTTGAAACGTTTGCATCAGCATACGGCCGGTAATGGGCACGCTGGGGTGATGGGAATCCAGTCCATGGCCACACACCATGAAGACGATATACAACACCCCAAGCAATCCTCAAATCGAAGATACCCTCCATTAAAAGTATGATCCATTAAGTCCTTAGATTCGCCGGGTCAATGTTCCATAAAGGCGCACGAGTTTGTCCGGCAGTTCGCGTACGTCGGAGATGACATGGTGATGGACGCGGCCGTACAGGTCGTCCAGGCCGGGGTCGGAACCGATGTTGACGGTGATGGCTTTGAGGTGAACGCCGCGGGCGCGGGCTTCCTGGGCCGCGTGGCGGGTATCGGCGATGGCGTGGTCGGCTTTGTAGCCGGTGTCGTTGGGAAAGCCGTCGCTGACCACGATGAGCAGGCGTACCCGGGCAGGCATTTGGGCCAATTGGGCTGTGGCGTGGCGGATGGCCGCGCCCATGCGGGTGCTGCGTTGGGGCTGAAGGGCCGAGATGCGGCCGTGCACGGCGTTGTCCAGGGGTGAGTCGAAGTCCTTGATGCGAAAGTAATCCACGTCCAGTCGGCCGGTGCCTGAAAAACCGGCGATGGCGAAGGTGTCGCCGACGACCTGGAGCGCTTCGCAGAAGAGCACCAGGGCCGCCTTGGCGGTTTGCAGCACGGTGGACCGGCCGCCCACCACGGTGTTGGCGGTCGATCGGGACAGATCCACCAGCAGCAAGGCGGCAACGTCGCGTGTTTGTTTGAGGCGTTTGACAAACAGGCGGTCCGAAGGGGTGCGGCCGGCTTTCAGGTCGATGGCGAAATCGAGCAAGGCGCGATAGTCGAAGGCGTCGCCTTCCGGCCATTGGCGCAGGATGGCCAGGCCCTGGGGTTTGAGAAATTCAAAGGCGCGCCGGATTCGGGCCACCATGCCCCGATAGTCATCCAGGGTCTGCCGGTAAAATCCGCTGTCGCTGTCGCCGGCCACCAAGCGCTCGCGTACCCGGGTATGGTTGGGCAGGTATTCTTGAAGCTGGTGGTCCCACTCAGGGTAGTAGACGGCTTTTGCCTCCGCCGGACCGGCCTGGGCAGGATCGACGCCGGTGGCCCGCAGCAGGGCGGCAAGATCCAGGGCCGATTCATCGATGGCCATCCGGCCGGCATCGGTTGCTGGGCCGTTTGAGACCACCAGGCTTTGAATATCGTCGGTGGTAATGCGGCCGTGTTGTTCGGCCAGCCGCTGCCGCAGGTCGGAACGGTAGACCTTGATTCGCTGCCGGGCCAATTGGGTTTTGATCCTTTCAACCAGGCGGAACGTCCGGGCCTGGGCGCGGCGCACCAGGTCCCAGCGCAGGCGCCGGTGGAAGGGAAGGGGGAATGGGGCGGCGGTTTGCCCGGCCGGGGTCTCGTAGGCCAGACAGACCAGCAGGGCGCATACTTCCACGCCGCTGCGTGCCGTCAGCGCCAGATCGAAGCGTTGGGCCAGCGTCGCCGCCCAGCCCGGCGGTTCCCGGAACATGGCATGGTCCGGCATGAAGCCGGGCAGCAGCCGGGCGTAGAGCAAGGCCAGGGGGGCGGTCCACGCGCCGCCGGTGATCAGATCCCGGGCTTGCTGGCGCAAGGCCGGCCCGAGGTGGGCTGCAAGGCCCGGATAGGCGTCTGTCATGCGGCGCAGCACCCGGGCCTGCTCGAACAGGTCGAACAGGGTACGGGCCAGCCGGGGCCGGTCGAAGGTGGTGAAGAATCGCTCGGCATCGCCAAGTCCCTCCGGGTCCGAGGCGGCTCCTATGCCAACGGTGCGTTCAGCCACTTCGGGATAGTGGTCGGCGGCCCGTTCCAGGTCGAAATCAAAGCTGCCCGATTCAAAGAAGCCGGCTTCGAGACGCACCAGCACCTTGGCCAGGGTTCGGTTTTCGATTCGGGTGGAAAAACGATCCACCTCGTCGGGCAGATAGATGAAACGGCTGTCCGAAACCACCCAGGCCGAAGATTCGGTTTGCGCGCCGGGCAGGTCGGACAGCGGCTTGATGCCCACGGGCCGGCCCAGACGGGCGTTAAGATAGCTGTCCAGCCGCCCTTTGATCTGGGTCAGGGGCACGGCGGTCTGCAGGCCGGCGGCGGTTTCGGCGCCCAGGGTGGAGG
>JABDRH010000348.1 GCA_013041835.1 Desulfatitalea sp.
GACCATACCAGTCTTGATAGGCTCCAACAGGTGAAGGACGCCATTGAAAACCACCACATGCTTATCGGGGGGATTGATATAGACACAATTGGGTTCGATAGGTGTATCGTCTTCGATTTCCCGAACGGTCATCCGGGTATGCTTTGCCAAGAGCGAGGCCATGATGCTTTTATGTTTGGGGCTCAGGTGCTGGATGACCACAAAGGCGATGCCTGGCTCTGGCGGCATGTTGCGAAAAAATAGTTCAAGGGTTTCCAGGCCTCCCGCGGAAGCACCGATGCCAACAATGAGAAGACTGTCCTTTTCCGGCTTTTTCTTCTGCCGGACTTCAGGAGGTGAACTCTTTTCCACAACAGATGATCTCTTCTTTTTTTTTGCCATGCCGGTCGCCTTTGCATTGGATGAATAATAAAAAAACAATATGGGATTTCGACTACAAAAGGAATGGATATCATTATCAATTAATAGGAGGCCAGGGCAGTGCGAGTTACTTATATTTAAGCAACGACAATTTATAGCGCAAGAAAAAATGCAAGAGGGTGTATTCTTTAAGGGGGCGGCAAAAAAAATCGCCTAAGGAACCGAGCCGGTTTGTCCGCTTCATTTTTGCGGGGCGACATCCACGATCACGGTAAGGTCGTGCGCGCCGCCGCCCATCACCACCCCTTTGACCGGGGTGACGTCGCCATAATCCCTTCCCCAGGCAATGGTGATGTGTTTTTCTCCGGGAATCAGGTTGTTGGTGGGGTCTAAATCCACCCATCCCACATCCGGGACAAACAGGGAAGCCCAGGCATGGGATGCGTCGGCGCCCACCAACCTGGGTTTGCCCGGCGGCGGCGTGGTTTCCAGGTAGCCGCTCACGTATCTTGCGGCAAGCCCCAGCGTCCGCAGACAACTGATGGCCAGGTGCGCAAAATCCTGACATACCCCTTTGCGGTCCGCCAGGACCTGTTCCACGGAACTATCCACCGTAGTGGCCTCCTTGTCATAGACAAATTCCGTGAAGATCCGTTGCATCAGGTCCATCGCCCCCTCCAGCACGGGTTTTCCGGCCGGAAAACAGGGGCGTGCATAGTCCATGGCGCTGGGGTGAATCGTGATGAGCGGACTTGCAAAGGTGAACTGAAAGGCTGCCAGCGCTTCCGGTTGAGCGTGCACGGCAAGCCTTTGGGCAACGGTTTCCCAGGGGAGCGTCGCGGACGGACAAAGCCTTGCCGCCGGAATCGTTTCCACGACGCTGGTGGCGGTCACGGCAAGTTCACTGTGGGGATGTTGCACCATGAATACATGGGCGATGTTTCCGAAATAATCGGTCCGCCGATGCAGGTATTGCGGCTCCGGCGCGAAAGACAGCCGGCTTTGAGCCACCCGCTGGGCAGGGGTCTGGCGGGGCTCTAGGAACACTTCATTCTGGGAAAGGGAGGCCGGTTCCGAATAGCGGTAGGCCGTCTTATGGATGATGCGGTATTTCATGGTCGTGATTACCTGAGATCAGTCCGTTTTGCTTTGGGGGATCATGGAAAAGTGAGGGGTTGTCGGTACCCGGCTCAGGAAATGAGCGCTGATGTGCTGGGCGAAGGCTTTGAGATTGCGCTCCATGGATTCAAGAAAGGGAGTCAGGGATTCACTGGTAATGCCATTTTCGCCGCAAGTCAGTCCCGTAAGATCCAAAAGCCTCGTGGAAGTGAGCATCTCCAGGACCAGGCGCTCCTCCGGGCTGGCAAATTGCCGGTCCGTCCGCCGGGGCAGGTGCTCCACGTGGTCGGATAGCCGGCTCAACTGGAAGGCCAGGGATTTTGGGTTGTCCTCATCCATGAGCATCAGATCCAGGGCCGGCGCCGGCTGAAAAGTGGTCCGGTAGCGTGCCCGGTAAGTCATGATGCTGTCGGCCACCTCCAATAACGCTTCCAGACCGCTTTTGGACGCGGCACACGCCCCGTGCAACCCGATACGCACAAGACCGGTTTGATTCATGGCCCGCTCTATCCGGCGCCCCATGTCCATGAAGCGCCAGCCGAGGCCTCGGGTCATGCTCTCCATGGCCAGCCCGCTAAAAGCGCTCAGGGTAAATAGGGTGTCTTCCAGATGGTCCAACGGGTCACCGGCAGAAATGTCGGCAAAATCCTCCAAACGGTTTAGGGTCCGCCAGCAATCCAGGGAAAGCCGGTCGCGCACATTGCGGGCTGCCGCTTGCACGCGATTGAGAAGCCCGATCACACTTTCAGGCGTGTCTTTTCGGTACAACACCTCATGGAGTTGGGACCACAAGTCCCGGAAGTAAGGAATGGGGGACGCGTTATCGGAGACCCTGGGGATGGCGTTTTGTTCCCTGAGCAGATTGAGCAGGAAAGAAAGCTCGGGCATGTCCTGGAGCCGGGCCTCGCCGGAGAGCCGGACATAGACAGACCGGACAAGCCGTATCAACCCCTCGGCCCTTTCCAGATAACGGCCCAGCCACAGCAGGTGATCCGCCACCCGACTGGGCAAATCGCTGCCGCGTCTAACTATTGTCGCTGTTTCGAGTCCGTCCATGAGGCTGAAAGGCGCCACGGGCTGATCGGACAGAACCCAGATATCCTTGCTCTGCTGCCGTTCCGGAAAATCCCCCAACAAGGCGTCCACATCCGGAGCGCTGATGGCAAGCCCTCCGGGCATGACCGCAAAACCCTGTTCCGTGGCGCATACAAAGATCCGCAGGATTGTGTGCCGGACACCGGCGCCTGCCGGGTCCCACCCGGGACTCACGGAAACCCGCACCGGCTCGCGCGCCATGAATGCGTGGGGCATGGCCCGAATCTGCCCGGGCAGATCCGCTGCCTGGATCGGCATGGATCGGTCCATCGCGGGCGCCACCGTCAGTTGTCCCATATTGCCCAAAACGTGATGCCGACCGTCTTCGTCTCCGCACCACCAGGCCGGATGGTTTTCCAACGCCAGGTTTTCTCCCATCAATTTAAGGCACAGCGCGGGCAAAAAGACCGGCATCACCGGTGTGCCCGCGAACCCGCTCCCGATGGGGTTGACAAGATCAATACGCTGTTCCCGGGCCGCCTGGATAAGTCCCGCAACACCGGTTTCCGTCTGTCGCCGCAGGGCAAAGGGATCCGAGCCGCTGTCGGGAAGGTGTCGGAATATGGCCGCCACCGGCTCCAGGCCTGCCAGCTTTTTCAGAAACACGTTTCCGTTTCTGACCGTCAGGTCCTGGCTTTCCACCAGCGGATACCCCAGATAGCGGGAAAGAAGCGCATGCTCAAAATAGACACTGCTCTGCGGACCGGAAGAGAGTAGCACGATACCGGGATCCTCCTGCCGAAGCGAGGCCCGTTCGATCAGGCTATGGTGAAAGGCTTGAAAAAAAGGGGCCAGTCGGCGAATCTGGGTGTGGTGGTACAGATCGGAAAAAACCCGTGAAATAACAATCCGATTTTCCAGGGCATAGCCCAGGCCCGCCGGATTTTCCCCATGGTCGCGCAGCACCCGAAATCGTCCGTCCGCACCCCGGTACAGGTCCGCCGCATAATACGTCAAATACCGGTTGCCGGCGGGTTGGATCCCATGACAGGGCCGCAAAAAGTTGGGGTTGGCGAAGACGACTTCGGCGGGAAGCAAGCCGTCTCT
This sequence comes from Desulfatitalea sp., assembly GCA_013041835.1. GTDB lineage: Bacteria > Desulfobacterota > Desulfobacteria > Desulfobacterales > Desulfosarcinaceae > Desulfatitalea. Next base: position 3,622 of record JABDRH010000348.1, read on the forward strand.
GATCAAGTTCTGGGGGCCGTGAACGTCCGCAAGGATCTGCTCGAGCAGACGGGCCCTCTGGATCAGGCCTGCCTCCAGTTCCGCCCATTCCAGTGCCGTAATGGGCAGTGGCACCATGTCCAGTGCCCAAGAGGTCCTGCGCTCGGAGGGATCGTCAAACAGGTTGTATGTGGCGCCGTCCTCATGGCGCATTCGCCGGACCCGGGCCTGACGCTTGCCAAGCAGATCCGCCCCCATGGCATCCATGGCCGATAACAGGGGCCGCCAGTGATTCCGGACGATTGCCGGAGATGAAAAAGATTCACACCAGACCTCCGGGGGAAATGAAACCCGATCGAACAAGGAGGCCGGCGCGGATCGAGACTCGGTGGGGTCGAAAGCATCAACGTCGGTCATGCAACGAATGTCTCATTTCAGGTTGGACGGCGCCTCCATGGGCGGTTGCGGTTGATCTCAATTTAGTCGGTTCGCCGCCGCAAATCAAGCGTATATGGAAACAGCGGATTTGTTTCCGGCGGCGGGACTTGCGGGCGGGCGCCAGGAGTGTGTCCATGGGGAATGAACCGCGCATTGCGCCTGCCCTCCGCCTCGTATGCGTTGACCGGGAAATCTTCATGGTGGCGACCGCCGGGATGACTCACATGGTAGATGCAGCCGCCCACGGCCCGGCTCGACCAGGTGTCAAACAAATCGACAACCAGCGGTGTCTGCACCCCGATGGTCGGATGCAGGCAGGCGGGCGGTTGCCAGGCCCGATACCGGACACCAGCCACGAACACGCCTTCAACAAGAGTTGGTGCAAGGGGTACGCGCCGTCCGTTGCAAGTGACAATGTAGCGCTCATCGGTCATTCCTGAAATTTTGATCTGGAGCCGTTCCAAAGACGAGTCCACATAACGGGCGGTTCCCCCACCTCCGGGCTCCTCGCCCAAAACATGCCAGGGCTCCAATGCCTGCCGAAGCTCCATCTCCATCCCCCGGCACACTACTTTTCCGTGGACGGGAAATCGAAACTCGAAATGAGGATGGAAAAAGGCCATGGAAACCGGGTAACCGGCGTCATTCAGGATCTTCAAAACGTCCGTGAAATCATCATGTATCAGCTGGGGCAGCATGAACCGGTCATGGAGACGCGTGCCCCAGCGGACCAGGTTTTGCCGGTAAGGGATCTTCCAGAACCAGGCCACAAAGATCCGCAACAGCAGTTGCTGTGCAAGGCTCATGCGAGCATGGGGCGGCATTTCAAAGGCCCTGAATTCCAGGAGCCCCAACCTTCCCGCGGCGTTGTCCGGAGAATAGAGTTTGTCGATGCAAAACTCCGCTCTGTGGGTATTGCCGGTCACATCCACCAGCAGGTTTCGAAACAGCCGGTCCACCAGCCACGGCGGGCATGGCTGGTCCGGACTTGTTTGCCGATCCATTTCTTCAAAGGCGATTTCCAGTTCGTAGAGGCTGTCGTGCCGGGCTTCGTCGATCCTCGGTTGCTGACTGGTCGGCCCCATGAACAGTCCGGAAAACAAATAGGACAGGGACGGATGATTATTCCAGAAGGTGACAAAGCTGCGAAGCAGGTCCGGCCTGCGCAGAAAGGGGCTGTCCGCGGGGGCGGCTCCGCCGATAATGATGTGGTTTCCGCCGCCGGTGCCGGTGTGGCGGCCGTCAATCATGAATTTCTCCGTGGCCAGGCGGGTCACGCGGGCTGTTTCATAAAGCGAGGTCGTGCAATCCACCATCTCTTGCCAACTGTGCATGGGCTGGATGTTCACCTCGATGACGCCAGGGTCCGGCGTAATCTTCAGGCTGTCCAGGCGCGGGTCATGAGGAGGCGTGTAGCCCTCCAGCATCACCGGCAGGTTCGTGTGCCGGGCTGTGGTTTCGATGGCGGCCGTCAACGCCAAATACCCTTCCAGGGAAGGAATGGGCGGCATGAACACATACAATCCACCCTGGCGGGCCTGTACGCAAAGAGCCGTTCGCACGACCCACGCGGCGGATTCTCCGGTTACCGGCTCCGGATCGTCATAGGGAGGCGGTTGGACGCGCACATTTTCGCCGTCATTCACCACGGGGGTTCCCCGCTCGGCGCGTTGCCCCTGCCGCGGGTCCGGCAGCGGCTCCCGATCCGCCATGGGATCCAGGGGATACGCGTGGGGAAAATCCGCTTTGGACACCCACGGAAGTGATTCCAACGGCAGGCGCAGCCCGGCGGGAGAATCTCCGGGCAGCAGGAACAAGTGCTCCCCGCGCAAGGGCCAAGGGCCGCTCTTCCAGGAGCCATGCTGCAGCGGCAAGACATAGCCCACCACCGCGCCCAGTCCCTGTCGAAAGGCCCGAACCATGCGTGCCCGGGCCTCGGCATCCGCCAGTCTGGGATCGGCCGGATTCACGTTCACCGGCAGTTGCTGTTCCTTGTGAAGGTAGTGCAGTATGTCTTCGTAGCTTTCCCGGATAAAACGCCGATGAACCCCCAGGTTCTCGGCCAGGGTCTCTATAAATCGTTTGGCCTCGGCCGGGCCGAAACCGTAATCCTTGGATGCGTCGGCGATCAATCGATCGTCCGTCCACACGGGTTTTCCGTCTTTTCGCCAATAGCAGCCCAGGGTCCAGCGGGGCAGGGATTCTCCAGGGTACCATTTTCCCTGACCGAAATGCAAAAGCCCTCCCGGCGCCCATTTATGCCGCAACCGTTTGAGCAGGGTCTCGGACAACCGTCGTTTTTCCTCACCCAGAGCCTCGGTGTTCCACTGGGCCCCGTCCATGTCGTCCATGGAGATAAAGGTAGGTTCGCCGCCCATGGTCAGGCGAACATCCGAATCTTCCAGTTCCCGGTCCACCCGATCTCCCAATGCCAATAGGTTCGACCAAATCTCTTCCGGGTAGGGCCGTGTGGAACGAGGCGCTTCACGAATGCGGCGAACGCTCATGGTGTGACCGAAATCCACCGCGCATGACTCCAGTGCCCCGGTGATCGGGGCTGCACTCTGGGGTTCCGGGGAGCAGGCCAGCGGGATGTGCCCTTCACCGGCAAAGAGCCCGGACGTAGGGTCCATGCCCACCCATCCGGCTCCGGGCAGGTAGACTTCGGTCCAGGCATGAAGATCCGTGAAATCGGCATCCGGTCCCGAAGGCCCGTCCAGGGATTTGACATCGGCCTTGAGCTGAATCAGGTATCCGGAGACAAATCGGGCGGCAAGGTTCAAATGGCGCAGGAGGTTCACCAGCAACCAAGCCGAGTCCCGGCAGGAGCCGCTGCCCAGTGTCAGGGTATCTTCGCAACCCTGGACGTTCGGCTCCATGCGAATGAGGTATTTGATGTCCCGGCCCAGTTTTTGGTTCAGCGCGACCAAGAAATCGATGGTCGGTTTCGGGGTCCGATCGATTGTTGTCAGGTATCCCTTGAGCTTTTGTCCCGCGGGTTCCCTCGTAAGATAGGGTCCCAGGTCATTCTTGAGACCCGGATCATAAGTAAAGGGAAAAGCTTCCGCGTCCGGCTCCAAAAAGAAGTCGAAGGGGTTGATGATGATCATTTCCGCCACCAGGTCGACCTCCACGCAAAACTCAGGGGTCTTTTCCGGAAATACCAGGCGCCCCAGGTAGTTGCCGAAAGGGTCCTGCTGCCAATTGAGGAAATGTTCGCCCGGCGTCACCGTCATGGAGTAGCCCAGGATCGGTGTCCGGCAATGGGGCGCGGGCCGCAACCGGACAATCTGGGGGGACAGGCCTATGCGCCGGTCATACCGGTACGATGTCTTGTGATTCAGGGCCACATGAATTCCCATGGAAAATCCTTTCTGTACGCCAATAGTGCAAAAACCGTAGGGCGTAAGAGCCGAGGCGCCAAGGGTGAAGCCGCGGCGAGCGACCGTGAACCCTTGGCAAAATTGGGGCTTACTCTATGCCCTGCCGGCTATTGTTCCTGGATGGAGGTCTGGATCAGGGGCTTGAGGTTGAAAAAAGTGGTGCCGATGGCCGAGTCCACCTGGTTCAGCCGGCTTTGCATACCGTCCAGGTATTCATGCATCCCTTGTTCGATCACCTCGTCGATGTCCGTGTACTCCAAATCCGCTTTCAGACGTCCCAACAGTTTCTCGGCGGCATTGCCGGCCGATCCGTCAGGGGAACCGGTAATGCGGTGCAGGCAACTCTCCGCCTGGGAGATGCAATGGCGGATCGATCGCGGAAACCGGCTGTCGAAAATCAAGAAATTGGCCACCTGACGAGGAGTGATCTGGTGGTGTTCCTTTCGGAACATCTCGAAAGCACTAGCTGATTTTAAAACCGCCATCCATTGAATGCTGTCCATGGGGGTATTCATCATGTCCGCCTGGGGAAGCAACATGAAGTATTTTACATCCAGTATGCGGGAAGTCTTGTCCGCCCTTTCCAGCATCAAGCCGATGCGGGCGAAGTTCCAGGCCTCGCCGTGGCTCATGACCGACTCCATCAGGCCGGTGAACAGGTGGCTGCGCATCTTGATGATTTTAAAAAACCGGTCCGGGTCCCCAAGGGCCAAGTCCGGGCTCCGGGGGTCTGAAAGCTCCAGGTAAAAATTGTTCAAGTGCTCCCACATTTCCGAGGAGATGATCTCCCGGATGGAGCGGCCGTTTTCCCGCGCCGCCGCAAGACACCTCAAGATCGAGTTGGGGTACTCCCGGCTAAAGGTAAGAAAACGGATCACCGCATCCTTGGTGTAATCCGGATTTTTTTCTTCAAACTGCCGCCGGTCTCCGGTGATCATCACCAGCGGTTCCCAGTGCTTGCCCTTTTCCGACGGCATGTCCAAAAGCAGGTTAAGATTGACATTGATGAACCGGGCGACATTTTCCGCCCGTTCGATATACCGGCACATCCAGTAGATTGAGTTGGCCACACGGCTAAGCATCTAAATTTCTCCTTACCATATTTTCTTTACAGCACCCATGTATCCTTGCTGCCGCCGCCCTGGGAGGAATTGACCACCAGGGACCCCTTGGTGAGCGCCACCCGGGTAAGTCCCCCAGGCTGCACGTAAATATCCTCGCCGAAAAGAATGTAGGGCCGCAGGTCCACGTGACGGCCTTCAATACACCCTTCGATCAGGGTCGGCGCCCGGGACAGTGAAATGGTGGGCTGGGCCATGTAGTTGCGGGGCTCGGCCTTGATCTTTTCGGCAAAAGCCGCGCGTTCCTCGACGGTGGCATGGGGGCCTACCAACATGCCGTAGCCCCCGGACTCATTGGCGGCCTTGACCACCAGCTCATCCAGATGCGACAGCACATAATTCCGGTCCTTTTCATCACCACAGATGTAGGTTGGCACATTGGGCAGGATGGCATCTTCTCCGGTGTAGTATTTGATGATCTTTGGAACAAAGGCGTAGATGACCTTGTCGTCGGCGATACCGGTGCCCGGTGCGTTGGCCATGGC
>JABDRH010000349.1 GCA_013041835.1 Desulfatitalea sp.
GCCATGGATATCGGCACCACTACCATTTACGGGCAATTGGTCGACCTGATATCCGGACAGGTTTTGGCTGAAAAGGGCGACTTCAACGGCCAGATCAGTTACGGTGAAGACGTGATCAGCCGCATCATGTACGCTGAAAAGGGCGACGGCCTGCAGCAGCTCCATCGCGTGGTGATCGAGACCGTGAACAAGGTGATCGCCGCCATTGTCAAGCGATCGGGCGTGGCGCGCGAAAATATATCCCTGATCACCCTGGCCGGCAACACCACCATGACCCAACTGCTGCTCGAAGTAGAGCCGCGTTACATCCGCCGTTCGCCCTATGTGCCCACCGCCGGCATCTACCCCTCGGTGGCGGCCGCCGACCTGGGCATCGACCTTGCGCCCCATGTCACGGCGCTGGTCTACCCGCAGGTATCCAGCTACGTGGGCGGCGACATCGTCTCCGGCGTCATGGGTTGCGGCTTGAACCGCACGGACAAGCTCACCCTTTTCATGGATATCGGCACCAACGCCGAGGTGGTGATCGGCAACAAGGATTGGATGGCTTGCGCTGCCTGCAGCGCCGGACCGGCCTTCGAGGGCGGCGGCATCGAATTCGGCATGCGGGCCGCCAAGGGCGCCATCGAGGACTTTTCGCTGAATCCGGAAACGTTGGCGCCCATGATCGTCACCATCGGCAACGTACGTCCCAAAGGCATCTGCGGATCGGGGTTGATCACCATCGTGGCCACCCTGTTCGAAAACGGCGTCATCGACAACCGCGGCAAATTCAATCCCGACATCAAAACCGACCGCATCCGCCAACAGGACAATATCCGCGAATACGTGCTCGCCTACCAAGAGCAGACCCAACTGGACCGTGACATTGTCATCAACGAGATCGACATCGACAACCTGATCCGGGCCAAAGGCGCCATCTACAGCGGCTGCATGACCCTGCTCAGCGAAGTGGGCATGCAGTTTTCAGATGTGGCGCAGATCATCCTGGCCGGCGGCTTCGGCAGTTACGTGGACCTGGACCGCGCCATGGTCATCGGTCTGTTGCCCGAGGTGGCGCCTGAAAAAGTCACCTACGTCGGTAACAGCAGCCTGTTGGGCGCGCGCATGTGCGCTCTGACCAACAGCGTGCGCCAGGATGTAGTGGGTGTCACCAACATGATGACCAACTTCGAGCTGTCTGAAACCCCCTCATACATGGACCACTACTATGCCGCCTTGTTCCTGCCGCACACCGACCTGAACCAGTTCCCCAGGCAAAAAGCACGCCTTGAGCAACGGCGCGAAATGATAGCCAAGATCAGGGCAGGGGCTTGAAATTGTATGAAAGAAATACGCTTCTATCGGGCTCATTGTACATTTTGACCTTTCAAGATGGACAGTGGGGCGTCAAGGGAAGATCGAGCTTCGCGCCCCGGTGAATTACAATAGTCACATTATGCTTGCTATCTGAGCACCATTCCATTAATCTGCAGAGTTGGTTCGACCGTGGCGGTCGCGCCGCCGTCCGTGACAACGAGCGGCAGGGTAAAGACGGAAAACAAAAGAGGATTCAATGGACGAACAGGACTCTGGCGGTAATTGCGAGGCGCAACCCCCTAGTCAAAACATATCCAACCGGTCCATTCAGTTCCGGCTGCTTAAAAGGAACGCCCTTTCCTTGCGCACATTCGTGCGCATCCATTAAGGCGCCGTCCTGAGCGCTGCCCGATCGGATGGATCGGGCAGGACGTTGAGGAGGCGCAAATGACCCCCGCGCTTGATATCTCCCATTTGCCGGGATTTGAACATGCGACGACCCGAGAGGCGCAAGTGGCTGCTTTCCGCCATCTGCACCCTTCGGATATTGCCGAAGTGTTGGAACAAAACCATGTCGCGCCGGACCAAATCGTTGAGGTCCTGAAATCGGTAGGCAACCATATCGCCGTGGAGGCTTTTGGTCAGCTTTCCATCGAGACCCAGCAGGCATGTCTTGAATCGTACAATGACAAGACCATGCTGCGTTTCGTGGAGAACATGGACCCGGATGACCGGGTGGACCTGCTCAAGGCCGTGGGAGACGATGTGCGCGAAGGCATCATGCCCCTCATCGCCCAGGCCGAACGTAACGAAATCCGTCGGTTGTGGCATTATGAAGAGGGTACGGCCGGTGCGGTGATGACGACCGAGTACGCCATGCTGCCTCAGGATCTCACCGCCTCGGCGGCATTGGAAAAGCTTCGCCTGCAGGCCACCAACAAAGAGACCATTTACTACGTATACATCGCTGACGAGCAGCGCCGCCTGATCGGCGTGATCTCCTTGAGGGACCTGATTGTCTCGCGCAGCAACGCCACCCTGACCAATATCATGCAAAGCAATGTGATCAGCGTGCCCCACGACATGGACATCGAGGCGGTGTCGGCCAATATCTCCAAGTATGACCTGTTGGCCATTCCGGTGGTGGATGCGCAGAACCGTCTGCTGGGCATCATCACCGTGGACGATGTGCTGGACATTATCGAAGCCGAGAGCACCGAAGACTTTCAGCGCATCTCGGCCGTGTTGCCTTTTGACGAGCAGTATTTCAAGCGGCCATTGACACGGCTTTTTTTCGACCGCTTCATCTGGCTCGCCATTTTGCTGGTCACTTCGCTGCTGTCGACCACCATCATGGAGATGAACGCCCACGTCATGCAGCGCATGATGGCCCTGGCCTTTTTTATCCCCATGGTGATGGGCACCTGTGGCAACGCCGGCACCCAGTCGGCCACCATGATCGTGCGGAGCATGGCTTTGGGCGAAATCACGCTCGCTGACTTCGGCCGCGTTCTGCGCCGGGAAATCGTCATGGGTCTGATGTTGGGCGTGGCCTTGGGATTGATGACCTATTTTCGGGTTTTTTTGCAGGACCACGACGTGATGTTGGGATGCATCGTGGCCACGGCCCTGCTGGCCACCCTCATGGCCGCCAATCTCATCGGCGCCTTGCTGCCTTTGGTGCTGAAAAAGATCCGTCTCGACCCGGCCCTGACCGCCGGCCCGTTCATCGCCACCATCATTGATGCCGTGGGCATCGCCACCTATTTTCAAATCGCTTTTGGAATGATGAAGCTGTTCTAGTCCCCGCCGGTACGATATGGGGGAATCAATCTGTGGACTCCCCCTGAACCTATTGTCTTGTCCTGATAGGGCGAAATTGCACAAGGCGCTCGGAAAAGGAAAAAACAGAAATAAATGAAAATACTAAACTTTAGTAGGCGCTTTATGGCCAACAGGTTCAGTTATTATAAATTTTATAGAAATTTCTATTGACATCCTTTCCAGCCCTGTTTTATGAAGGAGATAACACGCAAACAAAGGGGGTGTTAATGGAAGACACGTTGACGGTCTATAAAGCCAGCCAGTTGTGCAAGGTTTCTTCCAAGTCGATCATCAACTGGATCGAGGCCGGTCACATCAAGGCCTACAAAACCGTGGGCGGCCACCGTCGCATCAAACGCGAGGACCTGGAAAGCTTCATGACCCGGCAGGGAATCCCCATTCCCAAGGAAGAGCCGGCCAATGCACGCAAGCGCATCCTGGTGGTGGACGACGATCCCATCTTC
>JABDRH010000350.1 GCA_013041835.1 Desulfatitalea sp.
GCGCCGGATCGGAGCAGCCACTTGCTCGGGGACAAAGCCGGGTTTGACTTGCACGAGGACTGCATTGACAAAGGGGTTGACGCTTTGCGAGGCAAGCACCGCGTCGAGCAGCCCCGGCGTTGTCGGCCGGTTGAAGGCCGGATTGGCGGCCGTCCGGCGCCGCTGCTGGATGATACTGTCATTGTCCTTGAGAAACTGGGCCTCTTGCGCGTCCTTGAGCGGTATGAACACCATGGGATCGCCGCCCGAAGAGACCATGCGCCGGGTCAGGCCCACGACCCGATAATGGTTGCGGCGGATTTGGATGCGATCGCCCAGCTTGAACCCTGTGGCCAGGTCGGCCACAGCCTCGTAGTGGCTGCGCGTGATATGCCTCCCGGCGACAAGGTAGCCGGGCTGCCCCGGTTCGCCGGGACCGCCGGGGACGACACCGACCACCATGGTCCGCACATCACGCTGCCCCTGGCGGACTTGCATGGTCAGATAGGTAACGTTGGCTGCCCGGTTAACCCCGGGCATGGTGAGGACGGCACGATAGACATCGTCGTAGAGGTTGGAAGGCTCAGCGTAAGGGCCCAGGGTGTCCTGCTGGACGACCCAGAGATCGGCGCCGCTGTTGTTGAGCAACACCCTCGCGTCGTCCACCATCCCGCGATACACTCCGGCCATGGTCAGGGTAACACCGATCAACAGGCCGAGCCCCACGCCGGTAAAGACGAATTTGCCCCAGGCATGAACGATGTCGCGGCCGGCAAGGCTGATCATGGCGACACCCCATCCAGCTGCTCCACGATTTTGACACGGCTGTGGCTGTCCAGCGCCCGCTGACTGTATGCGACCACTCGCTCACCACCTTTGAGGCCGGTTCGGATCTGAGTCCATCCGTCCAGGTCAGCCGCACCCACCTGGACCGGGTTGAATCGCAATCGATCGGCATCGAGCAACCAGACGCCGAGACGGCCGTTCACCCGTCGAATGCTGGCATTGGGCACTGTCGGCGCGGCAGGCAGTTGCGCCAGGGCCACAGTCACCTCGGCCAATTCCCCGAGGGAGGGCAGCCTTTTCGGTAAGGATGCGAACGCTACCTTGGCCAAGGCTTCCTCGGTCACGGCGTCCGCCAGCGGTTCCACGCGCAAGACCTGGCCGGTGAGCTGGTCTTCCCCCCGGGAGCGAATCACGATCTGTGCAGACTGGCCGGCACGCAGTCCGGAGACATGCAACTGGTCGAACCGAACATGGACCCATAAGCTGGCGGGATCGATCACCTCCACCACGGACTGGCCGGCGACAACCGTGGTGCCAGGATCGGCATTGCGCGCAATTACCAGCCCTGCGGCCGGTGCGATCAGCCGCAGGTTGGCTCGTTGCCGGATCAACCCCTCGCGATCAGCATGGACTCGGGCCAGTTCCCGGCGGGCGGCATCCAGGTTGGCCTGGGCGACGGCATGGGACGCTTCGGCCACCCGCTGTTCCTGTTGTTTGGCCTCCACCACCTCACGGCTGGCAACGCGGGCTTCCAGCAGTTGTTCGTAGCGGCTGGCCTGTTTTTCGGCATAGTCCATACGGGCTGTTGTTTCTCGAATCTGGGCGACGGCGGCCGTCACCACCGCTTCGGCGCGTCTGAGTCCTGCTTCCTGGGCGGTGATGCGGTCATCAAGATCCACCGGGTCCATTTCGCCTATCAGCTGTCCCTGCTGAACCCGGTCGCCCACTTGGACGTTGATCTGTCTGATTCGACCCGTCGTTGTGGGACCAATTTGGTAGGTATATCGAGACTCGACCGTACCGATCCCGAAGAGGGCCGGTGTGATCATGCGCTCGGCCACCGTCGTCACGGTAACGGGGACCGGTGCCAACGGCCCCGAACGCAACGCTACGTAGAGCATCAGGACCAGAAGCGGTAGAATCACCGCCAGAAGCGCCACCACGCGACGATTCACGTGAAAAAATTTCATCTTACCTTCCTTCCAGCAACGCCATAGGCCTGCCACAGCCCATTGCATGCACCTGTCAGCATTTCCTCCGCACCTGCGTGACGCCTTATTGCCGTCAAAAAGGAAGTTTGTCTTTGTTCTAAGTCAAATATCCGAATCACACTTGCCATTAGTACCTTCCTCAACCGCATATAGCGCCAAGCAGGTCCCGCGAAGCTAATCAGCTACCTTAAGGAGTTTCAGACGGCCTTTACCATAGATGCCCTGGTTCTTGCTCCCTGCGAGGATGGCAGCCAATCCTGAAACGACGCGGCTCATAATGGAAAACTCTCGCTCACGTGTTTTTTTTGGGCATGCATGGCAACCATTGCTACGGCAACCCAGAACAATGCCCGGAGGGTGAGCGCGCCGACGGTCCGCATCTCGAATACCCCGCCCTGTATCACATGAAAACCGAATGCCGCGAAAATGAGGCTCGTGGAAATCGCTATCAAAAGGGAAAGGCAGACGGCCCAGCGCCACTGCAGCAACAGGCCTGCCCCGGCTATGATGTAGACAAAACCTGCCAGGAAATTAAACCAGAGCACAAAGGGGACCGTGCTGCCGAGAGCGGCACGCGCTTCAGCACTGCCGAAGAGTCCGCGGCCGCCGGACAAAATCGTTAGAGCACCGAAGACGATGGCGGCGATGGCCATTGCTTTCACAATGCATAGTGACTTTTTCACATTCGTCTCCTTGACCTTGAACGGCTGTCACAAGGGTTGGAAACATCATCAGCTTATGTCGAGTTTGAGGATAGCGGTCTTTTCTGGCTTCGTCTTTGCGCCAGCGCAAACAAAATGAGAAGGAGGGAAATGTTTTTAAATGAAGAGTGAACGGTCAGGTGGGCTCCGTTAGGGTCACAAGGGCGTGTGAGTCGGTTACGATAACGAGTTCTCGACCCGATTGAATCCAACCCTTTTTCTCCCAGATGCTCAACGTGCGGCTCACGGTATACAAGGTCGTGCCGGTATAATCGGCCAAATCCTGACGGCTGAGACGAAAATCGATCAGGATCCCCTTATCGGTCTTGCGACCGGATTGATTCATGATGCGCAAGAGGGCTCGGGCAATTCGTTGTTCCACCCGTTCGGTTTGCAATTCCAGATAGCGGCTTTGAATATCGTCCAAACGCTCGACCACCATCCTCAACAAGTTGATCGCGATGCGCGGATGAGCGGCCATGAGCTCCAGTATGGTTTTCCGGTCCCATCCGATAGCCTCACAAGGCCCGACAGCCTGTGCCGTGACCGGATATAGCTTCCCTTTGAAAACAGAAACCGCCGCTGCCAGTTCTCCGGGGTTAATATAACGAACAATGGCCTCCTTGCCGTCCTCGTGAAGTTTGCTGAGCTTAAGGCGGCCTGATAGGACGAGATAGGATGTTACGGCCGGGTCCCCCTCGTGAAAGAGTGTGGCCCCCGATTCAAAAGTGTGTCGATTCCCAAATCTATAAATATCAGATAGTTTATCCTCCTCAATGCCGACAAATAAATCGGATCGAGAAAAAATGTCTGATAAATGAATTTGATTATCCATCATAGCAACTCAAGTATGTTAAGTCTCCATCCATATTAGGCATGGAGATTTCCGATTGATTCTCAGCCATTGTTTAGCAAGAGATACGAAAGCACATCGCCCATCAACTGATTGATTGAGCTGTAGCTTTCCAGGCTTTTTGACAAAATATCCTCTTCGCTCTGGATATACCGGGCTGGAATCAGCTCATCCCGACAATTGGCAACTAATTCCCGTGCGGATTCCGGTGTCGTTTCCAGGTGAAATTGGAGTCCGATAACGGATCTGCCGATTTGGAATGCCTGGTTCTCACATCCGTCGCTCTCCGCGATTCGTATTGCGCCTGGTGGCATGCTGAATGTCTCACCGTGCCAGTGAAAGACCTCCATTGATTTTGGAAATGTGAAAGCATTATTCGTGTTTGTCCCCACTGACCGGACCGGGAACCATCCAATTTCCTTTACGGCATTTGGATAGACTTGTCCGCCCAGGGCATTTGCAATGAGTTGAGCCCCCAGACAAATACCCAGCACAGGCTTGCCGATTTCGATTACCTTGCGGACGAATCGTTTTTCCAAGACGAGCCATGGGAGCTGGTCTTCATCATTAACGCTCATAGGGCCGCCCATGACCACCAAAAAGTCGATTTCATTGGGGGAAGGCAGTTCGGTCGATTCGTATAATTTGGTGTTGGTTATTTCGTAGCCGGCGTTTTGAAGCCAAGTTTCGATGCTGCCAAGCCCTTCAAAGGGCACATGTTGCAAATAATGCGCGCGCATTTCTTCCCCTTTTTTTCTAACAGCGGTTATAGGACAGATTGCTTTAAACACTGCAGCTGAATGATGAGCTGTTTTTATCTACTACACTTCAAGGAGTTTATTTCAATCTGTTTCCTTGTCTTTGCCTTTTTCCAATTGTTTTATCACCCGGTCGAAGTCACTCTCAAATAGGCGGTCCTGAACGATGCGTAGGACTTGCCATCGGATTCAGTTATCCGGAATTTCCGGATAACTGAATCCTCTCCAATTCGCCGCAGGCAAAGATGTTTTTAAGATGCTCACTGACTGTGCGCACGTTCACCGCAAACAGCGCGGCCATCAACTTCTGAGACAGCCAGATGGTCTCATCCTCATACCGGGCCTCGATGCTCTGTTCACCCGCCTGCCCGATAAAGATCAGAAACTCGGCCGTACTGTTGCGTATCAACTGTGTTCCTTTGCCCTTAGCCTGTTACGTAATTGATCCTCAGCCCCAACAATAGGTACAGTGTCCCCGAATTACCGGAATTCGCCCTCGATTTAATCTGACACCACGCTTGAAGAAGTAAGGGTTATCGGCTTCTCTGAAGGCCAGAGCTTGATATCGTGGCTTGGCAGGGCAAATTATTAAAAGTCTATTGGAAGATTTCTCGTCACCAATACGCCTTCAGGGTTGTTCGTTCTTACTAACAGCCATATTACAATTCAAATGTAACACACGTAGTATTTCTCCACTGATATGATGATGGTGCGTTGTAAAAGCCCACTTCATGTGGTGATCTTCACATTCACCACTTTGCGAGCATGGCTTGGTTTTGTTTAGATGCTCTTTGATTTTTTCTATAAAAAAATTTAATGTTGGGTTTTATAAAATACTCGATCATAAAGCCGGTGCTATAACGGCCCGTGGAATAGCGATTCACTAGTTGATTCATACCCTTTACATGATAGCTGGGGCCGCCATAAATTTTGGCTTCTGCCAATCTGCGGCGCATCGGCAGTGCAGGTTCTGCTTCGATGGTGATATCCACATGGCCCTTTGTATAAGCTTCTTGCAGCGCCCGTAAAAATCCAGGCATATTAAGATACGCGATGAGGAAGGCAGTAATAGTTTCTTCATCACAATTCGTCAAGTGTGGGGCATTATTTTCTAAATGGATGACCGCCGCTTCAAGCAAATCCTCAAGCGCTGTGTCAAAGTCCTCATCACTACTGGCGGAAAGCATCTTCAACAGATGCAGCTGAGGACATCTTGTTGTCAACTGGTCTACTAATGCGGTCAAACTGTCATCAACGGGTACCATGAATTACCTCAATGCAACCTGTAAGAACCATTCAATTTCTCAGCAGGCGCCCACCCAATCAATACGGTCGAAGCCCATTCGCGCCATTGGGTTTCATCTATCTCCTGGTCATAAATCCATCGCCGTGTCTGTTGAGCAACTTCGGCTACCGGCACCTGCACCTCTTCACCGGATGAAATTTGCCGATAATAGATACGCTGAATAAATTCCTGATCCGAACCTGTAAGCAAACATAAAACAGATAAAAAGTCATCCACCGAAAGCGACAAATCGGCCGCAATTTTGGATATAGCAGAAAGACCTAACCGTGCCTCCTGATGCTCCAAGAAAAACTCCCAGATTGCCCGATTGACTTTAATCCATCGCTGATCCGACCCAAACTGCCGGCTTACGAATTGCTCTGCCTTGTTCATAAGGCCTGACAGCAATGCAAAGGGACCTGCGGTTGCATCCGCATACGTCATGCCAAAGATGCTGTCCGCAAGCCATTTTTTAAAGGACGGGTTATCGCTGAACTGTTTGAACAACTCGGTATGATCGGTCAACATTCCGATGACCACGTTTTGAAGCGCCCGGTCATGCTCAAGGCGTGCCGCCGCCTTGTCGGAATTGCGGATGGCGTTCTGGTAGGCTTTATCGGCTGCCACTTTGGCGGGGATCTCTTCTGTTATCACCTGCCGAATCCGATCGGTATCCTTCCAGTCGATATTGCCGAATTGCTCGTTGAAAGCCTTGAGGATATTGCTCAGGTATTCCAGCTGTGGATCGGCCACCTGGCCGCCGCTACTCGTAGGGACAGGTGCGATCTGGGCATCCATGTCGGGTAAAGCAATTTTCATGGACGCCCTGACTTCGACGCGATAGCTGTCCATGTCGACTGTCTCTAGAATGCCTTTGGACAGGTCATCCTCTTGAGGTGCCGGCAGTTTGGGCACGAGAAAGTTCAGAAAGATGGATAGTTTTTCCCAATCTGCATTCGTGTATGGCAGAATCGAAGCCAGGAACTGATAGGTACGACCAAACACTTTGGCCTTGCCCTTGAAATCGACCTGGCCATCCTCATCCAGCTCGTTGGTATAGGTGGCTACACAGGCATCCAGAATCGGATCCAGCTTGTCGCGGTCCTCGGCATCGATAAACATCCGGGCCAGTTGATCAACCTGGGATGGCGCATAGACCTGATAGCCATCCAGGGCAGCTTTCAGATCGTGTAACTTGTTGGGGTCGGACTCCTCGCTTAGGAGAGTTGTACGGTAGTAATCGGCAAAGGCCTGTGTGATCGTGTCTGAATCGTTCATGAAGTCGAGCACAAAGGTATCACTTTTATTAAAATGGGCGCGGTTCAGCCGCGATAGCGTTTGCACGGCCTTGATGCTCGAGAGCTGCTTGTCGACATACATGGTATGCAGCAATGGCTCGTCATATCCGGTCTGAAACTTGTCCGCCACAATCAGAAAGCGATACGGTTCCTGCTGAATTTTTTTTTCAATCTGCGTGCTGGGAAAACCGTTCAGTGTGGCCTCGGTAACTTTGCGGTCGCCGTCCTTGTGCTCCCCGGAAAAAGCCACGATGGCCTGATAGGGACTCTTGCGAGCCTTCAAATAGGTAGTAAACGCATGAAAGTATTGGATAGCCCGGGCAATCCCGCTGGTAACCACCATGGCCCGCGCCTTGCCGCCTATTTTGCGCCGTGCGATCACCTGCTCATGAAAATGATCGATCATGATCTCGGCCTTTTGCCGGATGGCATGGTCGTGGGATTCCACATAGCGACGCAGCTTTTTGCCGGCCTTTTTAGTGTCAAAAGCCGGATCGTCCACCACCGTTTTCATGAGACGATAGTAGCTCTCCACAGGTGTATAGTTGGCCAGCACGTCCAGGATAAATCCTTCCTGAATGGCCTGCTTCATGGTGTAGCTGTGGAACGGACGATGTTTGACCTTGTCGCCTTCGGGTACAGGTTCGCCGAAAATCTCCAGGGTTTTGTTCTTGGGTGTGGCCGTAAAGGCAAAGTAGCTGGCATTGGCCAGCATCCTACGCGCCTCCATAATGCGGTTGATCTTGTCTTCGAAAGTGTCCCCTTCCTCCTCGCCGCCCTGCTGCGAAAGCGCGATATTCATCTTGGCCGATGTCCGCCCACCCTGGCTGGAGTGGGCCTCGTCGATGATGATGGCAAAGGTGCGACCACGGTGGGCGTCACCAATCCTATCCAAGGCATAGGGAAAGGTTTGCAACGTGGAGATGATAATCTTTTTACCAGCGTCCAGGTAAGTCCCAAGTTGTTTTGTTTTGGATTGAGCTGCGCCCGCCTGCACCGCGCCGATGACAGCTGAAACCTGGGCGAACTGGCGGATGGTGGCGCGGATCTGCCTGTCCAGCACCGTGCGGTCGGTCACCACGATCACAGAATCGAACAGGGCGCCTTTTCCGGCATGCAAACCGATCAATTGGTGCGCCAACCAGGCGATTGAGTTGCTCTTGCCGCTACCGGCCGAGTGCTGGATAAGGTAGCGTTGTCCAACACCGCGGGTCTGAGCGTCCTTCAGCAATTTGTGCACCACAGCGAGTTGATGAAAACGGGGGAAAATCTGCTTGCGTTTTTTATGCCCCTTCTCATCCTTTTCTTCCACGATTTGGGCGTAGTTTTCAATGATGTCCGTGAGCCCAAACGGTGTCAGGATCTCCTTCCACAAGTAGTCGGTCTTGATGCCGCTCGTGTTGGGCGGATTGCCGGCTCCATCGTTCCACCCCCTGTTAAAAGGCAGAAACCAAGAATCCTTGCCCCTGAGGTGCGTGCACATGCGCACCTCCTGGTCATCCACCGCGAAGTGCACCATGCAACGGCCGAAGTGAAAGAGAAGTTCCTTGGGGCTGCGGTCGCGCTTGTACTGCTGAACCGCGTCAGCCACGGTCTGTTTGGTCAGCCGATTCTTCAGTTCAAAGGTGGCTATCGGCAGGCCGTTGACAAAGATGCACAAATCAAGGGCGAGGCGCGTTTCGTCCTTGCTGTATCTCAATTGCCGGGTGACGCTGAAGATATTGGCGGCAAACCGCTCCTCAGCCTTGATGTTGCCGGGCGTCGGCGTGCCGTAGAAAAGATCGACGCTTACCGGTCCGTGCTTGACGCCTTTGCGAAGCATATCAATCACACCGCGCCTTGCAATCTCACCCTGAAGCCGGTGAAGGAACTGCATCCGTCTGGGGTTGTCCTGCCCCAGTTCCAAAGCTTCGGCTGATTTGGGTTGGGTCGTATGAAGGAAGTTCGACAGTTGGGCCAGATCCACGGCATGATCGCGCTCGTAATCCGAGCTCCGGCCCTGTACATACCCCGCTTCGTCCACAAGTGAAGCGACGATCAGGGATTCCAGGCCTTTTTCACTGGTATCCGTCGTGCTCATGCATGGCCCCGGGCTTCAATCCTGTCAATCCAGCCCTTTTGCGTCAGCACATCAACGGCGAGGGCGATTTGGCGCGGGGTGAATTGCCGTTTACGGTCACTCCACGCATAGGCGTGTTTTTCCACATCGATCAGGGTGCGCACGTTTTCCTTATTGATTACCCAATGCACTGTAGAGAGCAGTTCCAGGCCAAAGGGTGATTCAAAGCCTTCAACCAGTTCCGCCACTTTGTCAAACCTAACGCGTGTTGCCGTGTGCTGTTCCAAAAACACTGCAGCGTCCTCAATGGCGCCCGGCACCAGCTTAATTTGCTTGTCCGGCGCGTCACCGCCATCAGCATAACCGAAGACCAGGTGACCCTCGATGTCATTGAGCACATGACGCAGGTTTTCCGCATACGGGCCGTAAATGGCCTTTTTATATTTCAAGCGCAGGGGTTCCCCGGCTTCCTGCATAAAATACATTAGCTTATGAAGTTCCAGCAAAGTCACCATGGGATCCAACAGGCCGCTGAGGTAGCGGTGCATCAACTCCACGAGAGCGGCCCGTCCTGCGGTCATCTTGGGCACCTCCCGGCTGTGGGCCATCTTCTCAGTTTTCGGCGCCCCCTTGGGCTCATAGATGATCACCTGCACATCGGTAAGCGGTTCAACCGCTGCCTCGATGCGGGACTTCACCTTCTGCCAACTCAGCCCGCCCAGGCCGCTGCCCAGTGGCGGTATGGCGACCGAACGAATATGATGTTTCTGAATGACCTCAACAAGAGACCTCAACCCTGACTCGATGTCCTCCATCCGGCTCTTGCCACGCCAGTGGCGCTTAGTGGGAAAGTTTATGATATATCGCGGATTGAACATCTGATCGGTTTTGAATACGAACATGCGGCCGGGCTGCACTTTCTCCTGCTTGCAGGCAAGCGCGTAGGCCTTGAAATTCTCGGGAAAGGCATTTTTAAACTGCAGCGCAATGCCTCGCCCCATTACGCCAACGCAGTTGACGGTATTGACAAGGGCTTCGGCTTGATCATTCAGGATATCACCACTTTTGTATTCAATCATTTTCGCCTCCTGTTGATCAATAATACCAGTCTGGTTTTATTTCAATGGGCGGACGATGGCGGCTTTTGCCAAGCGCGTTGGCCGCAGTATGATATGTCGCCTTTGAACAAACCCCGATACGCTCTATCAACTCCCAGGGAAAACTGAGTTCCATTAAAAACTCCGCCTGCTTGCCTTCCTTTACCGAAGGGGGGACCCCTCGACCACTCCATTGATTGCTTTGAACCGCCTGCCAGTCAATCTCGTCAAGCCGGGCCAGATCGCAGCGGTCTTCGAAGTAGTAAGCCCCTGCATTGGATAGCGTGAAGGCCCAGGCCCGCTGATGCTGCTGCGCCCACGCAACTGACTGATGAAGATCGGCTTCCAGATGGATGATCGGGCCTTGTCCGCTTGTATAAGCCAAGTCGGGATGATTGCCTTGATAAATCAAATATAGCATAATCGAGCGCGGACAGAAATAAAACGGTACACAATCCCCCACATGCAATCGCGGGTGACTGGTCAGTGACAATTGTAGTCGCCGTTGTTTGATATGGTTTATCCCGACAGTTGTCCCGGGTGGTGAACGCCTGAGAAACTCGGCATCGCACCATAGGCAACCATCAGAGATAATCGACGTAAGCCGGTCCACATGAACAATATGGTAAATCTTAGGTTTTACCGGCACAGCCATTCCTACTCCCCTTCAGAATCATCCATATCGGATAGTGCTTCAAGTTCTTCATCCACTTGCTGATCTTCGATATCCATGTCCTCGTTAAAATCGGCAAATTCGGCTACTCCCTCGACAATGCCTGGGCTGAGATGTTGTACATCCAGCTTGCCCGTGACCACGTCGGCAATAAGGCGAGTTTGGTACTCACGGATTAAGTCGATTTCGCGTTGAGCACGATCAATCGCAATTGAGAACTTGGCTGTTTCAGAACTGATGAATTTAATAATCTCAGTTTGTTCTTCTACAGGAGGGACTGGTACTGTAAAATTAGCCACAAAGTCAGGCGAAACTCGTTGTTGACCTGCTGCTCCGGTCATAGATTCAACTCCCATAAGCCTAAACTGCTTGAGTTTGGTCAACTGGTAAAGGAACTCTGTAGAAATTAATTTTGTCGGCCGCAGAACGATAAATTCGGTAGTACCAAAACCTAATTCAGTATCAAGCTCGCTAAGACAAGCCCCCTTACCATTTTCGAAGCATGGAGTGATCTTTGCTACAACCACATCACCACGACGGAAGTAGGTAAATCCTTGCCATACCTCATTAATCGGTCGAAGCTCTGAGGAGTCAACTTCCCCTTCTGTTGAGACACGTTCCATCGGAAGAAAAACGACCACATCTATAGATTCACGCAGATGATATGCTTCTGCACGGGAAGGGTTAATTCGCGCAACCCGTTTAATCCTCATCAATCGCCAATGTTCAGGAAAGTCACCAAGCCAATCGATGCTGGAGGGTTTAAGTAGGACGGTTGGGTTAAGTCCACGAGTCACTGCCCGATTAATAATAGCCTGCTTCTGCTCGTTCAACACCTCGATTAGCCTTCGCCGATTGCGAATGAAACGGCGGATCTTGATGGCATTGGCATCAAGGTAGTTGGCGATGGCTTTTTGTTCCTCATATGGCGGTATGCAAGACGGCATTCGCTTGAAGTCTTGCCAGTAGAGCCGATTTCTGTCCTTCACGATACCGCGCGAGTATCCATCCACCTCGTTCATATAGGCATTTGTGCGAAACAAGTAAGCGAAATAACGGGGTTCGGTTGCAGAGTATGGCCGAGCGACCACATAGGCGGGGCTGACAAGGCCATCTACGGGCGCAACCCCCACCGCCCCCTGCCACATACGCATCATGTTGTAGGCGATGTCACCCTTGACAGCACGCTTGTATTTCTCACGGTCGGACATCACCTGTTTGCGTCTCAGGTTGTCCATGTCACGAACCCTAACGCCGGTTCTTAATGATACTTCTAGGATCGGCAGATCACTAAAACCGTTCTGATTGCGCTGTTCAAACAGTCGACCGTTTCTGCCGATTTCCCAATGAGCCGGAATCCGACCAAGCCACGGCAGACCGGATTCTTTATATTCAGGATAAGGGCGCAAATCAGCTGTCATACCCGGCCTCCACTTTGCACCGGAACCGGAACGCGAAGTCTATCTCTTACTTCCTGATAGATCGGTATATCGATACCTTCAGCCACTTCCAATGTGACTGCCAAGCTATAACGGATCGGTTCGGGGATGTCGCCGGCATCTGCACGGCAACTCACTTTGATGGTGATGGTATCTCCATCCTGAAAATCAACGGCCTTGGCGCCTTCGAGCACTTCATGCTGAACGGTTCCCCGTTGCACCGCCCGGTGATCTGCCTCCATCCGGGTTGGTGCGAGGTTGTTTTTTGGATTGAACCACAGGTGAGCAATGCGGTAACCCTGGTGCCTACTGTTCACCGGCGTTATCCAGGCAAGGGTAATGGTCAAACGTCGCTTTTCGGTAATTGCCGATAGACTAGGCGGAAGCGGCAATAAGAACTCATGCCCTTCGCCGTCGTCGAGTTTGCCGACACCCAATACAGTAGCTCGCTGATCCGTACAAACCAGCGCTTTGGCCACATCGGCCGATCCATAGCCTAATAACCGTCCGACATAGTCTTTGAACGTCCGGCTGTTTTGATCGTTTTTCAGAATCGAGGTGTAAAGCGCTCCGGCAACCGCCCAATCCGCGCCGTGGACAAGCAGGGTTTTCAGCAGGACCACATCGTATTCCGGAGGCAAACTTGTTCCAGGCTGCGAGCGAAGCTGTTGGATGACATCAAATAGAAAATTTGCCCAACGGGAGGCCAAGGCTGCCGCATTGCTTGTGCCCCTGGTATAAATCGTCCGATCCAATTCACCCGCCGGTCCGGGTGAAGCCACACTTTGGCCGGGCGAACGGTTGAAAAGAATCGTCTGCAAAATGGCGTTGATATGGGCGGTTCCCAATTTTTCCGAAAGCAGCTGCCTGCCCCCAGGAAGGAAAATGTCAGGTTTTATGGTTCTTTGATATCCCGGTCCATGGG
>JABDRH010000357.1 GCA_013041835.1 Desulfatitalea sp.
GGCGCAGGAAAAGCGGTGGCCAATCCGTATTGCTGCCCGCGGTTTATCAGCATTGACTTTGCACCTGGTCTCGGGTAGGTCTTGATTTCGAATTTCACCGCGATGCCGCCGGTTCACCCATCAGCCCGGCATTGCCACCTTGACCTGGAATTGTCGATTGCCTTAGCCTGCGATGCCGGATAAAAATCTTGTCAACACCCTTGCCAGCCGTGAGAACCTGGTCCGCATTTTGGACAATCTCAAAGAGGGCATCATTGCCCACGATCTGGCGCGGCGTATTTTTTTCTTCAATGCCGAGGCTGAACGGATAACCGGGTATTGCCGTGACGACGTCCTGGGCCGCGATTGCCATGAGGTGTTCGGGGCACCCTTTTGCGGTCAACGGTGTTCGTTTTGTGACGGTAAACCCTTCATAAGCGATAGCCTCGCGTATCCATTGACCATCACCGCCAAAAACGGCGAATCTCGGTGCGTGGACTTTCGGGCCACCATGATGCGCGATGTCGGCGGCACGTTCGTGGGCGTGTTGGCCGCTTTCAGCGACGAAACCGAGCTGGTGGAACTAAAGCGCCGCAGCGGCGAAATCAACCGTTTCGCCAACATCATCGGCGGCGACGGCAAGATGCGCAGCGTCTACCAGCAGATTGTTGATGTGTCTCAATACGACTTTCCGGTCCACCTTTCCGGTGAAACCGGAACCGGCAAGGAGTTGGTGGCCAACGCCATCCATAATGAAAGCCGTCGGGGCGGCGCGCCCTTCGTACCCATCAATTGCGGTGCCTTGCCCGAAGGGTTGATCGAAAGCGAACTCTTCGGGCATGTCAAGGGTGCTTTTTCCGGCGCCATTCGGGACAAAAAGGGCCGATTCGAGCTGGCTGACGGCGGTACGGTGTTCCTCGATGAAGTGGCCGACCTGCCCAAGGCGCTGCAAGTCAAACTGCTGCGTTTCCTCCAGGAGGGATCATTTGAAAAGGTGGGCGGAGAGCGGACCGTGCATGTGAACGCACGGGTCATCAGCGCCACCAACAAGGATTTGAAAAAGCAGGTGCAGCGCGATCTTTTCAGGGAAGACCTGTTCTACCGGTTGAACGTCATTCCCATTCAAATACCGCCGTTGCGCGAGCGTAAAAACGACATCCCCCTGCTGGCCGAACACTTTTTACACCAAGTCGCGGAACGTAACCGCCAGACGCCCCTGAGGCTTTCCGCCGCCGCCCTGTCGATCATGATGGATTACACCTGGCCGGGCAACGTTCGCGAGTTACAAAATGCGATCCAGTTCGCCATCGTCAGATGCAACACCGGCACCATCGCCCCCGGAGACCTGCCCCTGGAGTTGCGTCATTTTCAGGCGCTGTCCCCCCGGAAGGGCCGCAACCGAAAGCTCGAGGCCCCGGTGGTCCGCGACGCTTTGACCAAAACCGGCGGCAACAAGGCAGGCGCCGCCCGAATGTTGGGCGTCGGCCGCGCCACGCTTTACCGTTTTCTTGACGAACACCCTGAACTGGAGAGCGAACGGCCTTAAAGGGTCTATTCTTTTCCGCCAATCGCCTGAGACATCATTGATGGGACACACAACGGCCGCTGCGCGGGACTGCAGCGGCCGGATGTTTCAATGGGGTGAGTGATGGGACTTGAACCCACGGCCACTTGGGCCACAACCAAGTGCTCTACCAACTGAGCTACACCCACCATGAGAAAGCGCCATACCTATCAAATGTGCGAAGGATACGCAAGGGAAAAGACTGTCATTGACACCCAAGGCCATTTAACTCTATTGATCACTTATGCCTGATACCCCCCCCATCCATCACAAGACTGCCATGTCGTGTGAAGACGCCTTGAGCCTGGTTGAAATCCTGAATGCCATGGAGGACGGCATTTATATCACCTCCTCGGATTACACGGTGGAGTTCATGAACGCGGCCATGATCGCCCAGTTCGGCGAGGGCACCGGCAAAAAGTGTTACGAGGTGGTCAACGCGAGCGAAATCATGTGTCCCTGGTGCCAGGCCAAGGAAGTGTTTGAAAACGGCCGCAGCGTGCAGGAGGAAATCTATATCCCCCGGCAGGATAAAACCTACCGGATCATCGAAGTGCCCATCCGGCAATTGGACGGCTCGGTTGCCAAGCTCAATATCTACCGGGACATCAGCCGCCGCAAGAACCAGGAACTTGAGCTGCGGGCCAAGGCGCAGGACTATCGCCGCCTGTTTGAAAACGTGGCCGCCGGCGTCTACGTCAGCGCCAAGGAGGGGCGCTTTATCAACGCCAACCAGGCGCTGCTCGACATGCTGGGCTACGATCGCAAGGAGGAGTTTCTCAATATCAACATTCAGCAGGATCTGTACGTGCGGCCCGAAGACCGCATCCGATTTCAGCACATGATCGAGGACACCGGCCAGGTGGTCAACTATGCCGTGGACTTCAAACGCAAGGACGGCAGCACCCTGCCGGTCCTGCTGACCTCTCACACGCGCAAGGATCACGGCGGCCAGGTGGTCGGCTACGAAGGCATCTGCGTGGACCAGACGCAGATCGCCCATATGGAACAGAAGGTGCGCGAAGCGCGGGACTTTCTCCATAATATCATCCAGAGCTCACCCAATGCCATTTTCGGCGCGGACATGCGCGGCAAGGTGATCATCTGGAATAAAGGCGCCGAAGAGACCATCGGCCATAAAGCCGAAGACCAGATCGGCTCGGATGTGCGCCGGATCTACCCCGAAGGCTTGGCCTATGAACTCATGGCCAAATTGCGCAGCAATGAATACGGCGGCCCCGGCAAGTTGCGCGCCTGGCCCATGACCATCAACCACGCGGACGGCCATGAGGTCGAAGGTACGATGTCGGCCAGTATCATTTACGATGACAATGGCAACGAGATTGCCTCGGTAGGCACCTTTGTGGACATTGGCGAGCAGTTGGAAATGGAGCGTAAGCTGAGCCGCACCCAGGAGCAGTTGCTGCAGTCGGAGAAGCTGGCCGCCATGGGCCGGCTGACCTCTCAACTGGCGCACGAATTGAACAACCCCCTTTATGGCATCATGAACACCCTGGAGTTGATGAAAACCGAGATCCGGCCCGACAACAAGCGCCGCCGGCTGCTGGAAATGTCGTTGTCCGAAACGGTTCGCCTGGCCGAGATGCTACGCAAGATGCTTTCTTTTTCCAAGCCCGACCAGGAGCAGCGCATCGCCGTGGACATCAACACCATCATCGATGAAATCATGCTGCTGTACGCCAAGCAACTGCGGGAGGTGGACATCAAACTGGCGCTGGACTTCGCCCCGGATTTGCCACCGGTGACCGCCTCCAAGAATCAATTGCGCCAGGTGTTTCTCAACATGGTTTCCAACGCCAAGGATGCCATGCCCGACGGCGGTCAACTGACATTTGCCACCAGCGGCGGCGACCGTCAGGTGGTGGTGAACATCACCGACACGGGCACCGGCATCAAGCCCGAACATCTCGACCAGATCTTCGATACGTTCTTCACCACGAAAACCGAAAGTGCGCGGGGCGTGGGCCTTGGACTGTCGGTCTGCTACGGCTTCATCAAGGATCATGGCGGCGACAT
>JABDRH010000358.1 GCA_013041835.1 Desulfatitalea sp.
GCCATGCGGGATGCCGGCGTTACGCCTGCCGATATCGATTATATCAGCCTGCACGGGACCGGCACCCGGGACAATGACCTGGCCGAGGAGCGGGCCGTGCAAACGCTTTTTGGCGACGATGCCCCGGCCGCCTCGTCCATAAAAGGCGCTACCGGTCACAGCCTGGCCGCGGCGGGGGCCATAGAAGCGGTTGTGGCGGGTTTGAGTATCGCGCATGGCCTGGTGCCCGGTAATCCGGGATTCAGTCGGCCGGACCCCGAGATGAAGCTGAAGCCGGTCGCCATACCTAAAAAAGCACCGGTGGCCACGGTACTTTCCAACTCTTTTGGGTTCGGCGGCAACAACGCCGCCTTGGTTATCCGCCGGCATGGGCATGCTTCGACATCTTCAATTGTCTCAGGGGCCGCTCCAAGCCATTTGACCATCGCCGGACGCGCCTGCGTGACAGGGGCCGGAAAGACCGAAGCGACCTGGCAGGCCATCGAAGCGGGCGAGAGTTGCGCCGGCGTTTTGGACGAAGGGCCGTTGTCTCAGGGATTGCCGCCGAGAGCCATTCGCCGGTTGAAGCGGCTGCCAAAAATGGCCATGGCGCTGGCCGCTGATCTTTGTGCCGCGACTTCCGAGACGCTCCTGCCGGGCATGGTGATCATGGGCACGGCCTGGGGGGCTTTGTCGGAAACCCACGACTTCCTAAAGGGCGTGATCGACAGCAACGGGCGGTTCCCATCTCCCACTGATTTTATCGGCTCGGTTCACAACGCACCGGCCGGTCAGATCGCCATGATGCTGGGCGCCAAGGGAGCCAATATCACGGTATCGGGCGGGGATTGCTCTTTTGAACAGGCCCTGCTCACCGCCGACTTGCTGACACGAAATCATCCGGTGTCGCTGATGGTGACGGCGGCGGATGAGCACCATCCGGTCTTTTCCCCCCTTTTTGATGCCTCCGTGCGCCAGGCCGGCCTGCATGCCGATGGCGGCGGCGCCTTGTTGTTGTCCCGGCAGAAGCATCCTGCCGGCCCCTCGGTGGCGTTGTTGCACTTGCGGGCGGGCTGGGAGCCGGAAGCGGTTGCCGCCCTGATCCACCGTTTGGGCGGCGGAAAGCAGATCGAAGAACGGTTCGGTGCCGTTCTGGTCGGTCTGCCGGCCGGATGCCGCGATCAAGCCCAACGCCAATTGACGGCCTTTTTGACCCAAACCCGCTTCGAGGGCCCACTGGTCGACTATCGCCGGTACCTGGGCGAATTCGCCTCGGCCTCGGCCGTGGCCGCGGTATTGGCGGCGCAAATGGTGATGCAAGGGGCCATGCCGGGAGGGCTGACGCAAGGAAAAACCTGCCACCTGAATGGAAAGGGGATTTTGGTGCTGGGGTTGGGCGAACAAATCTCCGCCGTCGGGATCATGCCGGCATGAGAGTATTATTGGTCTCCGCCAACACGGTGATCGAACCCTATCCGGTCTATCCGTTGGGGTTGGATTACGTCACGGCTGCTCTGGCTCAAGATCATCATGACGTCGTGCGTCTGGATATGAACGACTTGACAGACGACGGTGGCATAACCGCGGTAGTAAACCGATTCGGGCCGGATGTCATCGGACTCTCCCTGCGCAATATCGACAATACAGACGCCCTCCGGCCGGTCAGCTTCATCCCGCGCTACCGGCGCATCATGGCGATGCTTCGCGCCGCTTGCGACGCCCCGGTGGTTTTAGGGGGCAGCGGCTTTACCCTTTTCCCCGAGGCATTGATGCGGATATTGGCGGCTGATTTCGGGATCGTCGGGGAGGGTGAGCGCATGCGGGAACTGCTGGCCGCACTTCAAAACGGGCAAACGCCCATCGGCATCCCCGGCATCATCGAACGTTCCGGGCGCGGTGTTGCTCCCGTGCCGTTGGGCGCGACACCGTTGCCTGCCGCCGGCGCTGGTCCGACCGTGGCGGATTACTACCTTAAGCAGGGCGGCATGCTCAACCTGCAAACCAAGCGCGGTTGCCCGTTCCGGTGCATCTACTGCAGCTACCCGCATATCGAAGGCCGCACCCTGCGTGGGCAGCCGCCGGAGCAATTGGCCCAGGCGGCCCTGGCGCGGCAGCAAGCCGGCGCCAGGTACCTGTTTGTCACCGATTCGGCCTTCAATGCCGATAGCCGTCACAGCCTAGAAGTGGCCCGGGCTTTCAAGGCCGCGGGATTGACGATTCCCTGGGGCGCCTTTTTCGCACCCGTACGGATGCCGGATGGATATTTTCACACGCTTGCCGAATGCGGCCTCGAGCACGTGGAGTTCGGCACCGAAGCGCTCGACAATGCGGTGTTGCGTTCATACGGCAAACCGTTCACCGTGGCCGATGTGTTCGCAGCCCACATGCAGGCCCGTGACGCGGGGCTGCACGTGGCCCACTATTTCCTGTTCGCCGGTCCCGGGGAGGATGCGCAGACCGTGCGCGCCACCCTGGAAAACATTGAAATGCTGGAAAAAACCGTATTGTTCCTGTTTTGCGGCATGCGTATCTACCCGCATACGGCACTTTACCGGCAGGCGTTGGCCGAAGGACAACTCAGCCCCCGCAGGCCGATCCTGGCGCCTGTGTTTTACCGGCCCGCGGGCATCTCCATCGCCAAAGCCGCGGAATTGATTGAAACGCATGCCCGGGGCCGTGTCCATTGGGTCCACGCCGGCGGCGGACAGGCATCTGGAGAAATCCTGCAACGCATGTACCGCAAGGGATATTCCGGTCCGCTGTGGGAATTTCTGGCCCGGTGAAGCGGCTGCCGGCAAAGATGCGCGCAGCAAGGTAGCAACATGGGATTTACAACAAAAAGAACAATGTGGTACGAACTCGGGGATTTGGAACGAACAGGGGATTCCGGACTACGTGCGGTGGCATTTGTACCGGCCGATTCCCCCTGGTTCGACGGCCATTTCCCCGGCCGACCGGTGCTGCCGGGCATTGCCCAACTGGGCATGGTGCTGGCGCTGATCAGCA
The DNA here is from genome assembly GCA_013041835.1 of Desulfatitalea sp. Classification (GTDB taxonomy): domain Bacteria; phylum Desulfobacterota; class Desulfobacteria; order Desulfobacterales; family Desulfosarcinaceae; genus Desulfatitalea. The sequence continues at coordinate 2,986 of JABDRH010000358.1, forward strand.
AAGCCACGGGCACGGCGCTTTTCATCCGGCAGGTGGGCAGGGTCCGTTTCAAACGGGTGATTCCGCCCGGATCGCATCTGACGTTGTATGCTGAAGCCAAGCCCGGCAAGGCGGGGCAGTATCTGTTCCGCATTGAAAAAGGCTCGGACCTGGTCTGTAGCGGCAACATGACCGTTGCCGGGAAAAATTAAAATTCATCCAAGGAGACACGTACGCATGGCGGTGGAGACCGAACTGGACAAAATCATTCTGCATGTCGCAAAGATCATGATCGATGAGCTCAAGCTGGAGGATGTTACCGCGGAGACTTTCGACCCCGATATCGATCTGGTGGACGAGGTGGGTATCGATAGCATGGACCTGGCGACGGTCGCCTTGGTGTTGCGCGATGAATATAAAGTGCGCATTGACGAAGACGACTACCCCAAGTTGACCACGATCCGCCTGATCTCTGAATACCTGCAACGCAAGCTGGCCGTTGTGTGATCCGGCGGCGGCGGATGGCGACATGAAGGAGAAAAGCGTGGAAGCCAAACATGCAACCGGCCCCATGAGCCGTCAGGGCAGCGATTCACAGGGCTGGAAGTTTTCGGATTTGATTGCCGATCCGCAAATACGCGAACGCTGGGATCGTGTACGAAAATACTTCTATTTGCGCGAATCCACATATGACATGACCCGGCGCTGCAACATCCGCTGTGAAGGCTGCTACTACTACGAAGGAGAGAAGCAGCACACCCCGGAAATCGCTGATCCCGATCGGTGGCGGGCGCTGATGTTGGCCGAAAAGGCCCGTGGCATCACCTTCGTGGTGCTGGCCGGCGCCGAGCCCTCGCTGGTGCCGGAACTGCTGTCGGTCTGCCACGAACAGATGCCCTTAGGGGCCATTGCCACCAATGGTCTCGAGTGGATTCCCAGGCAGGTGGGCTACAAGATACACATCTCCGTGTGGGGCAACGACGCCACCAGTCAAAAATTTCGCGGCGCCCGGGAGATGTTGCCGCGGCAGATCGAAAATTATCGCAACGATCCGAGGGCGGTGTTTGTCTATACCTTTACCGCCGGTAACATCGACGAAGCCGAAGAGGTGACCCGGGTTCTAGCCGTTGCGGGCTGTAAAATCACTTTCAACGTCTTTTCGGCACCGGTCGGCTATGACGGCAAACTGCGGCACACGCCCCAGTCGTTGGCGCGAACACGCGGGACCATGCTGGCGTTGCTCCAACAGTATCCGCAGACGGTGCTGTTTTCTCATTACAATGCCATGGCCCACACCCACCCGTTGGGACTGCACGACCTGTTTGGTTGCGCCTACCCCCGGCGCAACCCGTCGGCTGATCCAGGTCTGGGGCGATCGTTCCGCCAGTACCGCACCGATTTGACCTGGGACCGTGAAGCCGCCTGCTGCGTGCCCGATACGGATTGCCCGGATTGCCGGCACTATGCTTCGGGAAGCGCCGTGGTGACGTCGCGGCTTTTTCGCCATGCATGCCGGCCCGACGTGTTCGAATCCTGGCTGGATTACGTGGACACCTACTTGGCCGTGTGGGTCTCAGGGTACGAAAAAGGAAACAATCTTTGTCAGCGTCTGGTGCCGCCTCCCGGACATGATCTGCTTTAGGAGCGCTGAATGAAGACCGTCAGCTCGTTATTGGATGATCACTGGCATGAACGCTACCGGCGGATCTCCAAGCTGAACATTAGAAGCTCGATCTACGATGTGACCAACCGATGCAATCTGCGCTGCAAAGGCTGTTTTTTCTTCTCTTCGGATGAACACAAGGCCGCACCCGAAGAGATGGACATAAAGAAGTGGGAAGCCTTTGTGGAAAAGGAGAAGGCGCGGGGCGTCAATCTGGCGATTCTCATCGGCGGCGAACCCACCTTGTGCTTCGATCGTGTCGAAGCCTTCTACGAGCGGCTGTCCACCTTTTGCGCCACCAATGGATTGATCAAGGTGCCCCGGGACCGCTTCCCGGACATGATGATCGGCATCTCCCTGTGGGGGGATGAGGCGGACGAACAGGTGCTGCGCGGCAAAGATACTTTTTCCATCTCCAGCAAGAATTACTATGGCGATCCGTATACCTACTACCTGTACACCATCACCCCCAAGCAGATCGGCAAGACCGGCCGCGTCATCCGGAAGATCCGGGATGCGGGATTGAAAGTGCACATGCAGCTTTTGTCCAATGATGAGGCGGTGGACGGTTTCTCCTGGCGGCCTCATGAGCTGTCCGCCATCCGCGCTGAAATGGATGCCATGCTGGATGCCTATCCCGATACGGTCATCTCGTCCAAATACTACCACGAGATCATCACCACCGGTAAAATGCTCGACCGACCCTTCGGGTGGATGGCGTGTCCCTCGGTGACCATCACCATGGACCATCGTGATCCCCAACCCAAGCGGCTGACCAATTTTATCCGCTGGGCTTCGGATTTGAAGACCATGCACCGATGCTGCACCTCGGAGACGCGAGACTGCGCCACCTGTAAAGACGGTGCTGCCCACATGAGTTGGGTCATGGTGAACAAACGCGCTCACATGCGCTCCACCAAGGACCTGCAAAACTGGATCGAGATTTACGAAATGTTCGCCAAGCTTTACCAGTTCATCCCATGGTAGAAAAAAGCAAAAGACCTGTCGTTATCGGCTATGATGCAATTTCTCCGCTGGGCGTCGACCTCAACGAGCAGTGGCGGCGCGCCCTGCAGGGGCAAAGCGGTATCGGCCGCCTGACCCGCTTCGAGCCGGCAGGCGATTTCCCGGTTCACATCGCAGGGCAGGCGCCGGATATCGATCATCTGCCTTACCCGTTTTTAAAGCCGCGCGAGCAGGCCCGCTGGGTTTCGCCGATATTCAAGTATGCGCTGCTGACCGTTTCCCGGGCATTGAATCACAGCGGGCTGGAGATCACCCCGGCGCTGGCCCCCCGCGTGGCCGTCACGTATAGCTCAGCGGTGGGCGGGCTCGATGTGGTGCTGGATGCCGACCGGAGACTGAGGGCCTCCGGCGCTTTGCCCATGCCCTATATCAATCCCAATGCATGCATCAATATGGTGACCGGAAAGGTGGCCATGCTGACCGGCGCCACGGGACCGATTACCAGCACCATCAGCGCCTGCGCCACCGGAGTGGTCTCCATGATCGTGGGCGCGATGCTGATGGCTCTGGACCGCGCCGACGTGGCGATTTGCGGCGCCGTGGATTTTGCCCTGGTGGAGCCTATCGTTGCCGGCTTTGCCACCATGAACGGCGCCTTCGTACCGAAAGAAGGGGCGCCGGATGAACCCCCATCGACCGCCAGCCGTCCCTTTTCCATTCACCGGCGCGGATTTGTGATTTCCGAGGGCGCCGGTTGCATCGTGCTTGCCACGGAAGACTTTGCCCGCGCCCACGGCCTTGACTATCGGACGGCCCTGGCGGGATGGAGCACAAGTTCGGACGCTTTCCATTTCGTGGCCCCCCGGCTGGAGACCGTTCAGCGCTGTATACAGGAAAGCATTGATCATGCCGGCATTTCGCCTCGCGCCATCGATGCGGTCAATGCCCATGCCGCCGCCACGCGCGTCGGAGACAAGGTGGAGTCTGACGCATTGGCAGGCGTGTTCGGGGATGCGGTGCCACCCGTGACGGCCAATAAATCCCTTATCGGTCACGCCATGGGAGCCGCCAGCGCCATCGAGTCGGTTTTTGCCCTCGAAGGCATGAACGCGGGCATGCTGCCGCCGACGATCAATTACAAGGCTGACCCCGAAATCCGGATTGACTGCGTGCCCGGCGCCTGCCGCAGCGTGGACCAGACCTTTGTGCTGAAAAATGCCTTTGGATTCGGCGGCTGCAATGCATGCGTCGTGTTTGAGCGGCTTGCATGATCCTTATGGATGGGGTCGTGCATTCTAATGAGAAGCGCATTGGGGCTGCATCAGCCCCGTGATGTGAATAATTTGGAGAACAATACATCCTTGTTATGAAACCAGCACTAAACAGAAGCGTCTATGTGGTCGGTTATGATGTGATGACGCCCCTGGGCAACGACCTATCCACCACCTGGCGGCGGGCGGTGAACGCAGAGGCCGGTTTCCGACGCGTGACGCGCTGCCAGACCAACTCACGCAGCAATGTGGTGGGTGAAATCCCCGATTGGCCGCCCCGGGATATTGATTTTATCGATCGCAAAGAGCGCTACAACTGGAATGCCGATTTCGTTTTCCTCACCATGATGGTGTGCAAACGCGCCCTGGCGCATGCCGGTCTGCCCATGAACGAAGTGACCGGCCCGCGCACGGCCTGTTTGATGGGGTCCGCGCTGAACGGCAGCGACGCACTGCGCATCGCCGTTGAAAATTACACCCGGCGCGGCCCGCTGAAAGTCAGCCCCTATCTGTTGCCCAACCTGTGCGCCAATCTGCCCGCCGGAAAGGCCGGCATGCTCTTGAAATTCACCGGCCCCATCTTTTCACCCCAGGGCGCCTGCGCCTCGGCCAATCATGCCATTGCCATCGGCGCCCGCATGATTCGCGACGGCGACTGTGATTTCGTCATTGCCGGCGGCGCCGAGACCTGTCTGATTCCCGAGATTATCCAAGGTTTCGCCAACATGTGGGCCACCATCAAGGTCGAGCCGGCGGATCGCGCCTTTGACGACCCTACCCAGGCGTCGCGGCCTTTTAGTGTCGACCGCAAAGGATTTGTGCTGGCCGAAGGCGCGGGTGCGCTGGTGCTGGCGGCTGACGAGATGGTCAAAAGCCTGAACCTTGTCCCCAAAGCCGAAGTATCGGGCATCGGCTGGACGTCCGATGCGAACCATTTTACACTCCCGCACAAAGAGACCATCATGCGCGCCATCGAACAGGCCATCGACGATGCCGGACTGATGCCGCAGGACATTGGGTATGTCAACGCCCATGGGACCTCCACGCTCAAAGGCGACATCGTCGAAATCGAAAGCCTGCGAAGCGTCTTCGGTCCCTGGATCGAGCATATCCCGGTTTCCTCCAACAAATCGCAAGTGGGCCACTGTTTGGGCGCGGCGGGCGCCATCGAGGCTGTACTGGGCATTGAGGCCATGCAAAGCGGCATGGTGCTGCCTACCGTCAACCACATTCCCGACCCGCGTTTCGCGGATATCGACGTGGTGCCGAACCAAGCCCGGCGGCATGCCCACGAGTTCTTTTTATCGAATAGCTTCGGATTCGGCGGCACCAATTGCTGCATCGTGTTCCGAGGAGTCTGATCTTGCGCCCCAAGCCGTTTACGCCCGAAGCCCTGAACAATGACTGTCCCTATGTGCGCGACCGCATCGGCGGTCAAATCTGGCACCGGTGCCACCTTCGCACGCTGTATGTCGACACGGACCGCTCGCAGGTGGTCTACCATGCCAACTACCTGCGCTATTTCGAATTCGGCCGCGCATCGCTCATGCGCCATGCAGCCTACCCTTATCGGGAAATCGAGGAGAGTGGATTCTACTATCCCATTATCTCCACCGGGCTCGACTATTTCCGGCCGCTGCACTACGATGACGCCATGGCGATTCATACCCGGCCGGCAGAGATCGAACGGGTCAAGCTGCGATTCGATTATGTGATTACCCACGAGGAGAGCGGCGATATGGTCTGCCGCGGCTTTACCCGGCATTGCGCCGTGAATGCCAAGGGCGTTCCCGTGGGGATCGACGAAAAGACGATTCAACTATGGGAGATCTTCCCCAAATAGGCCCCGGCGAACGCAGGCCGCGGACTATCACGGTGCCGCGTCACTGGACCGACCATCACTTCCAGGGGCGCGCCGTGCTGCCGGCGGTGGAAGCCATGCAATTGCTGGCCCACTGGGTGGGCGGCCGGCAGCCGTCTGTCGATTCGGGCACCATCGTGAGCGCCCGGTTCACAAAGTTTCTCCCCCTGGCGGCAGCCGGTGAAACCATGACGGTCGCGTTGGAGATCACGGACCCGGGGATGGCGGGTGCACAGGCCGCCCTGACGACCAGGGTGAGCGCCAGGACGGCCCGCATGTCGCGCACCGTCGTGCATGTCCAGGCGGTTTTCGGGCAGACCGCTGAGAGGGTTGCCTATACGCCCCAGCCGCCGGCAGCGGACCCGGACCCACCCGATGTTGAGGTGCCGCCCCATCGTATCTATGCCGAACTGGTCCCCTTCGGGCCGGCGTACCGCAATATTTCCCACCCCCTGCACCTTTGGCCCCACGGCGCCCTGGCCCGCGTTCAGGCGCCTCGCATCACCGATCCCCAGACCGACCAGCCCTTGGGATCGCCTTTCGTGCTGGATGCCGCTTTTCATGCCGCCTGCGTCTGGAGCCAGCGCTACGCCGGCGTGGTGGCCTTTCCGGTAGGCCTGGACCAGCGCCGCGTCCATCAAAAAACAATGCCCGGTGGCAATTACCTGGCCAATATCGTTGCGGTTCAAAAGGCGCCTAAGCAGTTGTCCTTCGATATTCACATCGCCGATTCATCCGGCGATGTGTGTGAAACGGTGCACGGTGTGCAAATGCGTGATGTCAGCGGCGGACGCATGAAACCACCCAACTGGATTGCCCGCTAAATCCCGTGTCGCGTCGTGAAACCGGAATCGGTGAGGAACTCATGAATTCAATCGCAGTATATCTGGCAATGTCGGCGATGGTCTTGTTTTCAGGCTGCACCCCGATGCTGCCCAAGCATCCCGGTCCGACCGCAAGGACCTACAAGGCCAAGGTGGACCTGCGTCTCAACGGCTTCAAGCGAACTTATCGCATCCACCTGCCGCCCGATTATACCGGTCATACGCCGCTGCCTTTGGTTGTGGTGGTTCACGGTGCCTTTTACACAGCCAAAGAGATGGAAAAGACGTCGGGTTTTACTTCCCTGGCCGACGC
>JABDRH010000363.1 GCA_013041835.1 Desulfatitalea sp.
CCCATGCCCATCATGTACGCCCACCAGCTGACCAAGCGCCTGGCCCAGGTGCGCAAAAATGGTGCGCTGGATTTTCTGCGTCCCGACGGCAAGTCCCAAGTCTCCATTGAATATGAAAACGGCACCCCGTTGCGGGTCGATACCGTGGTCATTTCCACCCAGCACAAACCCGATGTTACTTACGATGACCTCAAAGATGCGGTCATTGAAGCGGTGATCAAAAAAGTGATCCCCAAAGATATGATTGACGGCGATACCCGCTATTTCATCAACCCGACCGGCCGCTTCGTGGTGGGCGGGCCCATGGGCGACTGCGGGTTGACCGGCCGCAAGATTATCGTGGACACTTACGGCGGCCAAGGCAGTCACGGCGGCGGTTGTTTTTCCGGCAAAGACCCTTCCAAGGTGGATCGTAGCGCCAGCTACATGGGCCGCTACGTGGCCAAGAATCTGGTGGCGGCCGGTCTGGCCAACAAGTGTGAGGTTCAAGTGGCCTATGCCATCGGTGTGGCCGAACCGGTCTCCATCATGGTGGACTTCAAGGGCACCGGAAAAATCTCCGAAAGCCGAGGTCGCGAGATCGTCAACCAGGTGTTCGATCTCAGGCCCCGCGCCATCATCGAACAGCTTGACCTGTTGCGTCCCATTTACCGCAAGACATCCGCGTATGGCCATTTCGGCCGCAATGATCCTGATTTTTCCTGGGAACGAATAGACAAAGTCGAGGAAATCCGGGAAAAGGCGGGTCTATAGCGCCGGTTCCACGGGTTGAATCGGGCTGTTCCATTATTGGTGCAAAATGCGCAGGTGGGGTGTCTTGACCACGAAACGCTCCACGATGTCGAACAGATCCTGCAACGCGAACGGTTTTGCCAAAAAAACATCGGCATTCAACTCGGCGGCCGGCATTTCGTCGGCCGGGTTGGTGGACATGGCAATAAAATAAGTTTCAGGGTGTTCCTGCTTGATGAACCCGAGCAGATCAAAGCCGCTCATGTCCGGCAGATGAAGCTCACTAAGCAATAGGTGCACCCGCTTTCCCGCCCCAATATGAGCCTGAAGGTCCCTGGCATGCTCGAACGCCAATATTTCCCGGTTGATGCTGTACATCATCACTGTCACGATGAAATCCCGCATCAGGCGTTCGTTATCAACAACCGCAATTTGAATATTGGAGATGATGGCTGGCCTCACGCTGCTTTCAAGAGCGAAAAGTCGATCAATTACATGCAGTTCTAGAAGTGGCTTTGTGCGACACTGATCAGGCTTTAGCCATAACGAGCAAAAGTTTGAGGTGTAACAGGAACAGGTTGTCACGGGTAAAAATACACATTTGGCCGGAAGCGGCGCCAGGTCGAATCATATCGGGTCCCATTCAGCGAGTCGTAAGCAATGGCCGTTTGGCGGAGTATTCCTTTCTTTTTAGATCTGATGGTATGTAAAAGTCAAGCAAACAGTGCCCATCCACAAACGGCATCTTGTGGCCCATATCGGCGTTTTTACGATGCTAACGATCCCCACACTACGCCCGCGGCCTCAACAATGCTGCATGCTTGATCTGGACCGCAAGCTACCACTTTGGGTGGATGCTAAATAGTTTTTCATGCGCAACAGCCGCTTTACCCGGGACATAAATTCCTGGAAAAAAAACAAAATATATGCCAGAAATGAATAACTAATCAGCAATTCGTGGAAAATTGCGGCGAGATCACCAGTGGCAGATGAATTGAATCGGTAGGGATGAACAGCGGATATGGGTTTCTTTCGGTTGAGGTCCGGTCTTGTCAAGTACGTGATGATCCTCGTTTTCATTTGTTTCATCACCCCCGTTGCTGCAGTATGCGACACCGACGATCCATCAGTGGGTGAAAATGGATCTTCATCCGGTGCCTACACTGTGCCATCGGCCATCCCCAAGCGAGTCGACCGGCACTTGAAGCTGGCGCTATATACCCAACTGGGGCTACGCCATGATCAGATCCAATGGGGCATTGCCGGCTCTTTGGCCGGTATGAGCCCCAACATTCTTTCCGAACTGGACTGGTCACGCATCGTTAGCTATCAACTCACGCTGGGGGGGCGGGCCTTTGTTGGAAGGCATCTTTATTTGCGGGGCCATTTCAACTACGCCGATATTATGAGCGGCGAAGTCCGCGATTCCGACTATGGTGAAGACAACCGCATGGCCGAGTGGTCCCGCTCGATGAGCGATACCAACACGGACCAGTTGTGGGACGGCGTCGCGGGCGCCGGCTATCCTTTGTTGCGTGGGCACAATCGCCTCCAATTGATACCGATGCTCGGTTTTTCCATTCACAAGCAAAACCTGCGCATTACCAACGGCCGACAAACCATCAGCGGGACGCCGCCGTCCGGCTATAATCCACCACCTTCCATCGGCCCGCTGAACAGCAGGTTGAACAGCGTTTATGCGGCAAGATGGGTCGGTTGGTGGCTCGGATGCGATGTGCACTACCGCCTGGCTGCGTCACCGGGGCGGGAACCCCCCATGGCCTGGGGATTATCCCTGGCCTACCATTTCCAGGCCGACTACCATGCCCAGGCCGACTGGAATCTTCGCAGAGATCTAAGCCATCCGGTGAGCTTTGAGCATGATGCGGAAGGCAGGGGCGTCAGCATCAAAGGGGATTGGCGGATTCGATGCAGCGAGCGCCTGAATTTCAACATCGACGTCAACTACACCACCTGGACCACAGGCAATGGCAGCCATACGGTATACGCTGCCAATGGAATGATTCAATCCACGCGGCTCAACAAAGTGTCCTGGGAATCGTACAGCGTGATGTTGGGGTTGAGCTATCGATTTTTTTAAGGTTGGGGCTTATCCCTTGAGATATCAGTTGGAATGCGATAGCGTCATGGCCAAGACCCAACGCCAAGGAGACAATCGATGGAAATTTCCGGAAAGCTACCACCGACGCATGTTAAACCGGGACTGACCACTCCCAAGGCCGATCCCCGCAACGATAAGCCACAACCGGTGGGCGCATCCGCCGACCGGGTCGAGCTGTCCGAGCAAGTTCGAACACTGAACGCCGCCCGGCGGGCGGCAAGCCGGTTGCCCGATGTGGACCTGGAAAAAGTGGCGCGCATCAAAGCACGCATTGAAAGCGGCACCTATCGGGCAGACCCCCAAAAGGTCGCCGCCAAGATGCTGGCCGATACCCTGCAGCCCCGTGGCGAATGATCTATATTTCTTATTCTTCGTTTTGAAATTTGGACCTTTTATGGGTCAATCATAGCTAAAGCTACGCTAACTTGGCTGCTGTTTTCCATTTCAACCCGGAAAAACGGCAGCCATTCATGACGCGTCGTTTCATCCTTTCAACGGCGGTGTATATCGGCATCGCAACCCTATGGACGAAAAAAACTCAAATAACAGCGCGACCACAGGCACCCTGGGCACGTTTGCAGGTGTTTTCACACCGAGCATACTCACCATTCTCGGCATTATTCTTTTCCTACGGACCGGCTATGTGGTGGGAAGCGCCGGCCTGGCCCGCGCGTTGCTGATCATCGGCATCGCCAACCTCATCTCCGTATTGACCAGTGTGTCGCTGTCAGCCATTGCCACCAACCTTAAGGTCAAAGGCGGAGGGGATTACTACCTGATTTCACGGACGCTCGGCTTGGAATTCGGAGGCGCCATCGGTGTTGTCCTGTTTTTGGCCCAGGCCGTGTCCATCGCTTTTTATGCTATCGGTTTTGGTGAGGCGCTGGTCGCATCCCCTTTCATATCGGCCCAGGCGGTTTCACCGCGGCTGATCGCCGCCGCCGCCGTCGGTTTTCTTTTTATTTTCGCCTGGATGGGGGCCGATTGGGCAACCCGTTTTCAATATGGGGTCATGGCCTTGCTAACGGCGGCCCTGGCGTCCTTTTTTGTGGGGGGATTCGCCCGGTGGGATGCAACGGTTTTCGCCGCGAACTGGGCCGCGCCCGCCGACGGCCCTCCCTTTTGGGTCTTGTTCGCCCTCTTTTTTCCGGCGGTAACCGGCTTTACCCAGGGGGTGAGCATGTCCGGTGATCTGAAAGATCCCGGAAAAAGCCTGCCGCTGGGCACCTTTCTGGCGGTCGGGATCTCCATTGTCGTTTATTTTGGCACGGCGGTCTTGTTCTCGGGGGCGCTTGCCAACTCCGAACTGGCCGGTGATTACACCGCCATGTACCGCGTGGCCCATTACTCGGGGCTCATCGACGCAGGGGTCATTGCCGCGACGCTCTCTTCGGCCATGGCGTCTTTTCTGGGCGCACCGCGGATACTGCAATCCCTGGCCTCGGATCGCATTTTTCCTTTTCTCATTTTCTTTGCCAAAGGCGCCGGACCGGCGGCCAACCCCCGCCGCGCGGTCGTGCTTGCGGCAGGGATCGCGTTCGTGACCATTGCGTTGGGCAATCTGAACCTGATCGCTCCCGTGGTCTCCATGTTTTTTCTCATTTCCTATGGGTTGCTCAACTATGCCACCTTCTACGAAGCCCGGGCCGCAAGCCCCTCTTTCCGTCCGACATTCAAGTGGTTCGACCAGCGACTCAGCCTTTTCGGCTTTCTGGCCTGCCTTGGGGCGATGCTGGCCATCGATCCATCAACAGGTGTCGTCGCCATATCCATCCTATTCGCCATTATTCAATACCTGCGGCGCACGGCCAAGCCGGCCCGCTGGGCGGACAGCCGCCGGGACCATCACCTGCAACGGGTCAGGGAGAACCTGCTCGAGGCCAAGGTGTCTCCCGAACATCACAGGGACTGGCGGCCGCAAATCCTGGCCTTTTCCAATGATCCGCAGCGACGCCCCCGTCTGTTGCGGCTGGCCGGCTGGCTCGAGGGCGGCAGCGGGTTGACCACGGTCGTCACCTTGATGGAGGGCAAGGATCTGCTGCTGTCCAAAAAAAAGGAGGAAGCGGAAAACCTTTTGCAAAAGGATATCCATGCGCATAACCCAGCGGCCTTTTCACTGGTGTTAACGACGAAAGACATTGAGGTTGCCGTTCATACGCTGCTTCAGGCCCACGGCATCGGCCCCTTGCGCGCCAACACGGTGCTGCTGAACTGGCTGGACGCGCAAAACGTATCCGGTATTGGATTTCGGGAGTTTTTATTCGGGCGCCAGCTCAAGACACTTCACCGGTTGGGATGCAATATCGTGGTGCTGCACGCCCAATCGGAGGACTGGAACCATCTCATTGACACCGAACCCGCCAAATCCCGTATTGATATATGGTGGTCCGAGGATGCCACCGGCAATGTCATGCTGCTTTTCGCCTATCTGATGACCCGTTCGGATGCTTGGGAAGGGGCTGCCCGGCGTATACTGGCATTTCGCGACGACACGCCGGAAAAGCAACAGCAAGAAACCTTGCGAACGCTTTTGAATGACGCCCGGATCGATGCCGAAATCGTACTTTTATCCGCAAGGGATGAGGCAACCGTTATTGAAACATCGGCACAATCAACCCTCGTCTTTCTGCCCTTCCGCTTTCGCGGCAATTTGATTGAGTTGCCGGTTAAATGCCAAGCCGAAAATCTCCTTCAAAAACTGCCGACCACCGTGATGATTTCCGCCGCCACGGATATCGATTTGGGCGCCGAGCCGGAAGAGGGGATCGCCGCCGCGTCAGCCGAGGCAAGGGACCTTCTGGATAAATGGCAGCGACTGGCCGAAGCGGCTGAAAAGGAGGCCGAAGCGGCCAACAAAGCAGCCGCTTCGGCTGAAACCGAATTCCAACAAGCGATGTCCCGGCCCGACGCCGAGCGCGATGACGAAAAGATAAAAACCCTGACCACAGAAAGGGATAAAGCCAAGGAAGCGGCGGAAAAAGCTCGCCGCAAGGCCGCCAAGGCGCGCACCAAGGCCGAGCAGGCCGGTGAAGCCGTTGAAATGGAAGACACCGATTCAATAAAAAAACCAGACGCGGAGCAAGCGTGATGCATACGCACGCGTTCGTTTTCCTGTCCACCTTCTTTGAGGAAACCGATCATGCCACACTTTAAACTTATTATTGGGCTTGTTTTCGCAAGCATTGTCTTAATCTTCGCGGTGCAAAACGCAGCGGTGGTTGAAATCCGTTTTTTGTTCTGGTCCCTTGCCTTGTCCAGGATCTTTCTGATTTTCGGCACCCTGGCCATCGGTGTCATCATCGGCTGGATGCTCTGCAGCTATTTTTCTTACTACCGGAAGCCGTCCGGAAAGCAGTCCTGAGGGATCGCACAAAAAAAGTTCAGCATTTCGGCCCGACCCCCAAGGCAAGGAGATGATGATGTCGGATTTTTTCGCCATTCTTTTCAGTCGCCTGGAAAAGACATTTGACCCGCAGCCCTTGGCGAAACTACTCGTCGGATGGTTGCTGAACGGCATTGTGGCTATAGCTGTAATGGCGGCCTTCTATCTTTTGTGGTTGTTGGCCAGACAGGTTCTGCGCATTTCTTTACGCCGAAAAGTTGATACAACGACTTTTTCATTTATCGAAACCATCATCAAGTTCTCTTTATATGTCATCGGCATTATAACAGCCCTGGATTCGGCTGGAATTAAGACTTCGGCCCTGTTGACCTCCCTGGGGATCGCCGGCTTGACCATTGGGTTTGCTGCCCGAGATGCCCTGTCCAACCTCATTTCAGGCATCCTCATCTTTATCGATCGTCCCTTTGTAATCGGCGATTTGGTGGAGATTGACGGGGATTACGGCGAAGTCGAACGTATTACACTGCGCTCGACACGGGTTGTGACTGCCGATGGCCGCATGCTTGCCGTTCCCAATACCGAGATTATCAACAAGACCGTCGCATCCTATACGAATTTTCCCCATTTGCGTATTGATATTGATGTAACCATCGGTGTCAACGAAGATCTCGACAACGTTCGGCAACTGCTGCTCTCACTGGTTAAGAATGACCCGGCGTATAGGACTGAACCCAGTCCCGGGGTAGTGGTTACTGCGCTCAATGACTACAACATCGCAATGGCGCTACAGGTTTGGCTCGACGATGAAAGGCGGCATGTCGAAAAGCGCTTTGAGTTGCGTGAGAAAGCATTCAAAGTGTTGAGCCGTGCCGGTGTAGAACAGCCATTTGAAACCCTTCAACTTCAGCCGATGGATATTACACTTCGCAAATAACATGATCGTCAGCCGGTAAAAGAAATAAAGGATTGAGCTAATGATCAATGTGCTTACAATCTCCTTTTGCCGGTCATCGGCGGGCGTACGGCGATCGATGCATTCTTGTATACGGTGTTTTTTACCCGGCAACGGCATTCGTGGGTGATCACCTGTCGACGTTTTTCTTGATGTTCGAATGCCGAGACCCTTAAGCAGGGGGCGGTTCTAGGCCATCTTCTCCGCGATTTCGAATCAGCTTCACCGAGACGGGATCATGGGCATAAAAATGAACGTCGCGCTGTGGAAAGGCAATGACGATGCCTGCTTGCCGGAATAGCATCTCAATTCGGAATCGAACGCGGCTTTCGAGGATACGGCGTTCAATGACACGATTGATGCTGATCCAGAAATAAACCTCAAACATCAACGCGTTATCGCCAAATTCAGAAAAGAGTACAAAGGGTCCAGGTGTATTGGAAATCTCGGCGATCTGGTCCGTGGCCTGAATCAACAACTCGCGTACTGCCTCCACCGCGGAGCCGTAAGCCACCCCTACACTGACATGGGTGCGGATCTTTGTGTTGCTCAGGGTCCAGTTTGTAATGTTTTTCTCCAAAAAGACGCTGTTGGGCACAAGGATATCGATATTTTCGCCGGTGCGGATTCTTGTGCAACGGGCGCCCACTTCTTCCACTTGCCCCAGGACGCCGTCGATTTCAATCAGGTCGCTGATGGAAATCGGCTTTTCCCCCATGATGATGAACCCGCTGATGAAGTTGTTGATCAGATTTTGAGCGCCGAAGCCGACCCCGATAGCCACGGCGCCGCCCAGAAAGGCGAACGCCGCCAGGGGAATGTTCACCAATCGAAGGGCCAGAAGCAAAACCAACACATATGCCGTATAGGTGAAAAGCTTCTCGATATTGGCGGCTGTGGTCTTTTTGAGCTGAGACTTGGCCAGAACCAGCCGTCCCAATCTTTTGATCAGGTACTTGGCGGTCAGCAGTCCGACAATCAAGAGGGTGATCGCAAAGACGGCCTTTCGCACCGTCACTGAATTGTCATCGATGACCCACAGCTCATATTCCCAAATATGGCCAACCTGGCCGACGATACGGCCAAACTCTTCCCAAAACGGCCGCCGTACCTTCTTAAATGCCAGTTCGTCCATGAATCGCCGATCCAACGACTGAGCTGATGTCAAATACCATGCTGTTTCCAGGCGGTCTCTGATCTGCTGCTTCAAGGCGCGGAGTTGCTCCTGGTACTGCTGCCGTTGCGCCGGCGCAAGACCCGTATCCGCAATATGGGTCTCAAGCGCGTCGACCTGCCGCATCAAGCCGGCTTGTCGGATTTGTTCGGCATTGATCATCTGCCCCATCTTTTTAAAATGCGGATTGGTGTCGGACATCCATTGGTCGAACGAAGCGCTGTCTTTGCTGCCTCTGAGAAGCTCGTATCGATGATGCCAGACCTGCCGCTGATGCTCGAGCAGGCGCAACCGCTCCTGGCCCTGTTCAATGGCCGCCTGATAGGTCTCGCGCCACATCTCCCGGGTCTGCAAGACGGCTTGCGCTGTCAGCCGATCCTCCGGGTTCAGGTTGTTTTGGCTTTTTACGAAAGCCTTTCGGTACGCTTCATCCGCCTGGCTTTTGGATGCAATCCATTTTTCGAGAGACGCTTTTAATTCGGCCTGTTTCTTATCGTAATCCTGAAGCTGCTGCTGCAGGTCCTTCGGATCGAATTGGAGGTTTGCCCTGACCCAATTCAGCTTTAATTGGTAAATCTGCGATCTGACTTCCAGGATGTCACGCTCCGCTTCCAGGTTCTCCAGTTTTAGCTGTTCGTTTTGGAACAACAGCTCGTTCAGATCTTGCTCAATCTCCAAGGACGCTAAACGCCAGGCTTCCGCCGATCGCTCCGGCTCCGCGGTGAAGGCAGCAAGTTTTTCCTTTCGCACCCGAAACTCCTTGAGGACATTGGTCAGGGCAATCCGAGTATCCTCTATGGAGCGTTTTCCGGCATCAATGCTGTTCAGTATCGATTCCAATTCCTGATCGACACTGCCCGCCTCTTGCAGCAAGATATCATAAAAACCCAGAGAATATGGCGGCTTACGGTCCATGCCGGCCAACTTCTGAGCCGCCAGTTGATCCAAAACCAGCGCTTTATCGTTTTGCAGATCCTTTTTTTTGCCAAGATACGTGATCATTTCCAGGTAGGTATTTTTAACCTGCGCCAACAGGTTGATCCGTGTTTTTAGGTCGGAAGAGGAGACGCCGAACTGTCGGGCAGACGGTTCGGTGGCGCTGTGCTCCGACAACGCAATGCGTTTATCCAACGCAGTGATGGCGTCGTGGACGGCATCGACCGTCCAATGTCCGTTCCCGGCATCACCGGGCTTTTCAATGATGGGCTCGGCGGCACCGGCGGGTGTGATTGCCCATGCGAGCGAAATCAATAATCCGATTACCAGGGCCCCGGCATGCATATGACTTTTTTTCATACCTACTCCATGATCTTTCTGAAATGATAATCAGCACAGACATCGCTAATAATCGGGGGATTGCGTAGAGCATGTTCGAAAGACATATGACATAATCCACCGCCGGCTTTCAAGGTAATTGAACCGCCACAACCAGCGTGTCAAACAAAGAGGCGTTTTGAGAGCGTTTTGGCGTTTCTATGTGTTCAACTCCACACTGGGGTCGAGCATTGACATACAATCGCGCCTTTGACATAGTCACTTGCGTAAAATGCAAGCTCCTGTCTTTTTGGTGGTCTTCGGCCTGTTATTCTCCATCTTTTTGACCCTGGTGTTCGTACCTGTTTTTACGCCTGGCGCCTCAGGATTAACTACCAACCATAAAGGGAGTGAAATATGACAACCAACAGCACACCCGCTTGGCACCATAGCGCTATTGAGGAGATCTTGAAGCAATTGGAGGTTTCGCCAGAGCAGGGATTGACCGCCGATGAGGCCGTCCGGCGGCAACAGGCGCACGGCCCCAATATCCTCAAGAAAGACACCGGCAAAAGCGCACTTCAATTATTTTTGGGACAGTTCAAGGACCCCATGATCTATATCCTGATCTCCGCCTTCCTGCTGATGGTTTTTCTGTCCGAATGGCTGGAAGCGGCGGTGGTGTTTGTCATCGTGCTGGCCAACGCAGTGATCGGGTTCGCCCAGGAGTCCAAGGCATTGAAAGCCATGGATGCGCTTTCCAAAAGCATGGAAGTCGAGACCACTGTAGTGCGGGGCGGCACCGCTCAACGGATTGCCGCGGACCAATTGGTTCCCGGAGATATCGTCACGCTGCAGTCGGGAGACAAGGTCCCGGCCGACTTGCGATTGTTGAGAATCCGGGAGCTGCAAGTGGATGAATCGGCGCTCACGGGCGAATCGGTTCCAGTGCGCAAACAGACCGCGTCATTACCCGACGACACCGTGCTGGCCGACCGCACTAACCTGGCCTACTCCTCGACACTGGTCACCTACGGCACCGGAACCGGCGTGGTCACCACCATCGGCGATCACACCGAAATCGGCCACATCAACGAGATGCTCACCTCGGCCGACGTCCTGGAAACCCCGCTGACTCGCAAAATTCATCAGTTCAGCCGCGTCCTGCTCATAGGCGTCGTCTGTCTCTCCTGCGTGGCGCTCATCTTCGGCCGGCTGCACGGGTACACCGGTTCCGATTTGATCCTGACCGTCATCTCCCTGGCCGTGGCCGCCATTCCCGAAAGCCTGCCGGCGGTGGTCACCGTCATCCTGGCCCTCGGCGTCACCCGCCTGGCTCGTAAAAACGCCATCATCCGCAAGCTGCCGGCCGTTGAAACCCTGGGCAGCACCTCCATTATCTGTTCCGACAAGACCGGCACCCTGACCCAAAACGAAATGACCGTGACGCAAATTGAAGCAGGCGGGCGGATATTTGCCGTGTCCGGCGTCGGGTACAAACCCGAGGGGGATTTCAGCCTTGAAGGCGTCCGTGCCGACCCCCATACCCACCCCGCAC
>JABDRH010000367.1 GCA_013041835.1 Desulfatitalea sp.
CTCCCGGATTGGTCCATAAGTTGCCCAGCAGGTCGGGATGCAGCAGGTTGCAGCCCGTGTCCACAACGGCAACGATGGCGCCGTATGTGCCATCGGCCACGCGCCAGGCCTCGATTAAATCTATATCGGCGCCGGCTTTTCCCGTATAACCGGCCACCACTTGCCCCGTGTTGTGCAGTCCCCACTGCTTTTCGAAATAGGGATCTTGCGGCAGACTCTGGGGGCTGAGCAGATAGTTCGGTTCCACCAGAATAACGTCGGGATCGGCGGCATATATGACCATGGCATGTTCCACGCTCATGTCGGAAGGCAGCGCAACGTGCTGGATGATGCCCTGGGCCAGGGAGCCCAGGACCCGATCACCATGCCGGGTTTCGGCTCGGCTCAATACCGCGGAACGGGCCTTGGGTTTGTATTGGACCAAGAGTTCACCAGGCCGATAAGCCGGCCCCTGTGCCCCGGCGCACACCCATGAAAGCGCAAGGATGGCAAGGATTGACGCGATGGGCGTGAGGCATCGACGAGTCATTGGCCGTTTCGGTTCCTTAACCAAAAGGTTTCGCGGTAAATAGTTCGTTGGGGGGGGCCGCGGCTAATAATCCTATCGGTCCGGCCATGGAAGAACTTGAGGACCATGCGAAAAAACAGCGCCCCAGCCACCCATCCGTGACGAACGCCGCGGCCGGCCCAGCGGCTCGCCGGCGTGTTGCCCATCGAATTGCCGCCCAGACAGTGTGACGCTTGACGCCATTGCCGTTTGCCGCATATGATGGTGGCTAATAATTCGGTTTCATCTTTAAATCCGGGCGCATAGGGGAGTGCGCATGACAACCAACCATCGATTTGTCACCTTGGCGGTCCTCTGGCTGATAGTTAGCAGCACCGGCCTTGCGCTGGCCGACAACCGGATCGCATTGTCCAGCCGGGCTGAAGTGGAACAAACGGTCGTCAATGATAAGGGGCAAAAAGAAATCAAGCGCATGCCGGCCGCCGAAGTGCTACCCGGAACGGAAGTGATCTTCGTCACCACTTTTGAGAACAGCAGCCGGCAAGTTGCTGAAAACGCAGTGATTACCAACCCCATTCCAGAGCATATGCGCTTGCAGATAGGCTCGGTCCGTGGCGCGGGCGCCGCGGCCTCGTTCTCCGTCGACGGCGGGAAAACATACCACTGCCTCGATCAGCTCTTTATCTATGATGCGGCCGGGAGAAAATTTCCCGCCCGGAATCGGGATATCACCCACATTCGCTGGAAATTCGAGAACCCTCTGCCACCCGGCGCCAAGGGGGAGGTAAGCTTCAGGGCCGTGCTCGAGTAGCCTACACCTAATTCAGTAATGTCAATACCTGCAGATCTTTATTCCGTAAGGAATCGCAATTTAATAAGTTGCCTATTTAGGCGCGCGGATTTGGGTTGGCTTGGTTCGATCTGAGGGCTCAAAACCGCAGGAATAGCGAGCTATTTTGAGGATTTTGAGGCCGAAGATCGGGCCAAGGTAGCCCGAAGCCGTGATGGATAAAGGGCAACTTATTAAATTGTGATTCCTAAACCATCAATGGGTTCTTCCGAAGCATGGCGATTTTCCCTACGCTACGGCAAAGGTTCGCGGCGGTCTACTCCAGCACTTTTGGCCAGTTGTTGTCGGCTTTTTCAATGTATCCGGGGATATCTTGCATCCATTTCTCCTGGATGCTACGGTTGTAGTTGAGGTAAAGCTTCCCGTCAACGATCTGCCAACCGTGAACGGGATCAATATTGGCGGTAGTCCCCATCGCCACGGCATATGCGCAGTACCCACCATACTGCGGGGCGTATCGTTCGGGATCGGCCGTGAAAGCGGCCAGATGCTCGGCATTGGCAAAGCGCCAGGTGGCATCTCGCCATTTGTAGGTGTAGTCCCCCGCCCCTTTGGTGGGTTGGCCGAGGGTGAAATAGGCCACCACATCATAGCCCTTGACGGCCCATCCCCGCCAGTTGGTGTTGACCGGGCTCTTGGCCCAAACCGGCGAAACCGTCATGGCGATCACCGCGGCAATGAAGAGAATGCTTATTGATTTCCGGTATCTGTTTGTCTGCATCAGCGACCTCCTTTTTTGCCTGCATCCTAATGGCATCGGTCGTTCAGCGCTGCAAAAACTAACACTGTGGGGCATAAATAATTTGAGTTCGGCGCGCGGTTTTCGAGCGAAGTGATTCGATCTGAGGAATCAAACCAAAACAACAGTAAGGTTTCAAACATCGGGAGTATGGGATTCAATGACGACGTGCTTCTTTATATCCTGTTTCGACTGCAGGGTTCGTAGAATTGGGTTGCGTGCATGGGCAATCGGGGTATTGATCCTGGCCGTCTTTGTGGCCGATCCGGCGTTGGCGGGCAAGCAAGTATCAATCGGCATGGTCATTGACGACCATACACGGGATTCACAGGCGTTTATTCATAGCCTGCAAGCGGAACTGACCCGTTTGTTGGGATCAAAGTACAGGGTTCACATCGCCGAAAAAGATGTACTAAGCGCCAAATGGTCCGCTGAAAGGGCAAAGCGCCTGTACCACCAACTGGTGCGGGATCCGCGCATCACGATCATCATCGGCGGCGGCGTGATCACCACCACCATGCTGGCGGCCGAGAAGTCATATCCCAAGCCGGTGATTACCCTTGGAGTGATTGATCCGGCCATTCAGGGGGTCGCGCCGGTCCAGGGCAATCGCTCCGGCATCCCCAATTTCACCTATGTCCTGTTCAATCGCTCGCTGCAAAATGATTTAAGCCAATTTCATCAAATCATCGCTTTTGACAAGGTTGCCGTTATCGCCGACCCAGAGCTGATAAAGCTCGCTCTGAACAACACGCGTGAATTGCGCCTGGGCGATGGCGGCCAAACGGTCACCCTGATGCCCCTGCCCATGTCCGGCAGCAAAGAAGCGGTGGCGACCCAGGCCGAAGCCGCCCAGGCTGCTTACATCAGCTACCTGGGGCGCTTGTCCCTACAGCAAAGACAAGAGCTGATCCGGACGCTGACCGAGCGCGGCATACCCACTTTCGGGTTGTCGGTAAAAGACGCCCAAATCGGTGCGATGGCGGCCGCCGCACCGGAGGAGAATTGGATCAGTCTGGTACGGCGTCTGGCCCTGAATATCGAAGCGATTTTAGGCGGTCGGAATGCTTCCACGCTTGGCGTACGAATCGATTTGGCCGAATCTCTCACCATCAACATGAAAACAGCGGAACTTTTGGGGATTTCACCGCCGTTTTCAATCCTCTCCCAGGCCACCCTGCTCCACGAATTCGATGTGCCCGGCGCCCCTGCCACCACTTTGGTGGAAGTGATGCGGGCGGCTTCCCGAAGCAGTCTGGACGTGCGAATTGAACAAGACAGCGTGGATATCGCCCAAGAGGATGTGTCCTTGGCCAAATCCGAATGGCGTCCGTCTTTAAACGCCTCCGGCAGTTACACCCTGATCGACGAAGAGACGGCGAATGCTTCCTTCGGCAGCCAGGTGCAAAGAACCACAGCGGGCGCGCTTACGGCACAGCAACTCATCTACTCCGACGATGTTGCCGGCAATATCACGGCGAGCAAACATCTGCTGCTATCGGCCCAATCCACCCTGGCGCAGGTAAGGCTGGACAGCATTTTGACCACCGCAAAAGCTTATTTGAACATCCTCAAGGCCAAGACCGCCGTCACCATCCATCAGCAAAATGTGATGCTCACCCAGCAAAACCTGGCCATCGCCCAAAAAAGGGAGATCATCGGCTATTCGGGCCAATCCGATGTTTACCGCTGGCAAAGCAAACTGGCCGGGGCCCAGACCGACTTGTTCGCAGCCAAAAACAGCTACCGGCTCACCAAGCTTGAACTCAACCGGACCCTGAACCGCCCTTTGAAGAAACCATTTAGGGTTAAGGAACTCTCGTTGTCCGATCAATTTTCAGACCATGGGCCCATCAAGCAGATCAGGGCGCTGGTCAAAACCCGGCTGTCACTGGAGACGTTTACGCAGTTTCTCATGGATGAAGCCTTGCGCAATGCGCCGGAAATCGACCAGTTCGATGCGGCCGTGGCCGCCCAGCAGCGCCAACTGCTCTCTTACCAGCGCAAACGCTACCTGCCCGTGGTGAGCCTCAACGGCCAGGGCCAGCATATATTCTCCCGCGACGGCGTGGGGGCGTCCCTTCCGGGGGTGGAACCGATCGACGACAACTGGAACGCCACGCTGAACTTGAGCTGGTCCCTGCTTCAGGGCGGCGCCAACAACAGCAACGTCCGCAAAACGCAAAGCGCCATTACGCGGCTCAAAAACCAAAAGCAGCGGCTGGTCAGCCTAATCCGGATCAATGTGCGCGCCAGCTTGATGGACCTGGCCAATAGCTCCGTCAACCAGGAAAATTCGAAACGGGCCTCCAAGTTTGCGGCCAAAAGCCTGTCGCTGGTGACGCAGGCATATGAAAAGGGGAAGGTGTCGGTGGTTGAACTCGTGGATGCCCAGAACAGCGCCCTGAATGCGGAACTGGCCGCCCTGAATTCAGAGTATGACTTTGTAATCAACCAAATGGACCTGGAGCGTCGTATCGGCCATTTTTCCTTATTGAAATCAGCCGGTGACAATCAGGCGTTTCTGGATCGCCTCGATTCATTTTTCAAGCAGTCATCCAATTAACCCCGATTCCAATTTTGGCAGGAGGATTAAAAGCATGCCGAAAAGAGAAAAGATATCCAAATGGCCTGTCCTGCCGGCCCTCTTGCTGGCCGCCTGGCTGCCGGCCGCCTGCGGCGACAAATCGTCCGAACCCAAGCCGGTGATACGGCCGGTGCGCCACCAAATCGTTACAAGCATAGGCGGCGCTCCGGAATTGACCTATTCCGGAGTTTCCAAATCAGGGACCGAGATCAAACTCAGTTTCCGGGTCGGCGGCAGCATTCGTTCCCTGGCGGTCGGCGTTGGCGACCGCGTTAAAACAAACGACCTGATCGCCACCCTGGATGATGCGGATGCCAAGCTTAACCGAGAGCGCGTGGAAATATCCCTGGCTAAAGCCAAGGTCCAGGCGGAAACCGCCGAGGCCAATCTAAAAAGAATTCGCGCTTTATATGAGAGCAACAATGTATCCCTGAGCGAATACGAGGCCGCCAAAGAGCGCGATGCCAATGCGGCTGCGGAATACCGTGCGGAAAAACGCAGCCTGAATTTGATAGACCGGGAACTGGCGTATTATCGGTTGCGCGCGCCGATGGACGGCATCATCACCGCAAAAGACGTATCCCGCAATGAAAATGTTCAGGCCGGCCAGTTGGTCGTGGTGCTTGAAACCGGTGATTTGATAGAAGTCAGTGTGGGCGTGCCGGAACAAAACATCGTTCGCATTGAAAAAGGACAAGCGGTCAGGGTTCGATTCCCGGCGGTGACCAACGTTGAATTCAGGGGCATCGTCAACGAAGTCTCCTTCGCCATTGACGCGGCCTCTTCCACATACCCGGTAACGGTGGTCCTTTCCGATGTGTCTGAAAAGATCCGGCCGGGAATGCCGGCCGATGTGACCTTTCAACTGGACGTTGTAAACAGCGTTACCGTTCTCATCGTTCCGGTCAATGCCGTGGCCAAGGGCCTCCAGGGCACCTATGTGTTTGTGGTGACGCCGACCGAAGACGATTTGGGTATCGTGAATAAAAGATCTGTTGAGATCGGTCCGCTGACCCGGCAGGGATTTGAACTGATCAGCGGCCTGGATCAGGGCGAACGGGTCGTCACGGCCGGCCTGGATAAAATGCATGATGGGCTGAAGGTGCGCCTGCGCCAATAACGACGTTCGTCAACGCCACGCCTCAATCCAATCGGGAGTACAAATGATTACACGGTTCGCCATAAAAAAGAACGTCCTGACCTTGTCCATCCTGGTGGTCCTCGTACTGTCCGGAATCATGGTGTTCAACCATATGCCCAGGGACAGCATGCCTCCGTTTTTAATCCGTTTCATGAGCATTGTCACCGTCTATTCCGGAGCCAGTCCGGATCGTATTGAAAACCTGATTACCGATCCCATCGAAAAGGTGATTCAAGAGATTCCCGAGGTGGATTATATCACCAGCGAATCGCGCACCGGTATTTCCATCGTCAGCGTCGCCATAAAGGACGGCATCTTTGATCTTCAACCGATCTTCGACCGTATCCGGCGCAAGGTGCAAGAGGTTCAATCCGGTTTTCCCGACGGTGCCGTGGTGCAAATCAAAGACGAACTGGGCGATGTGTTTGGCATCATCATCGGTCTGACCGCCGACGGATACTCCTATGCGGAAATGAAAGAGATTGCCGATGAGATGCGCGATGAGCTGATCAAGCTGCCCAATGCCGCCAAGGTGGAAATCGGCGGTGTTCAGGATGAACAGATCTTCGTTGAATTCAACGATGCCCGCCTGGCTGAACTGGGCATAACCCAGAAAAGACTCCAGGATATCATCGGCGTCACCAACATTGTCATACCCGGCGGCGATATCCAGGTGGGCGATCAACGCCTGATTCTGGAGCCTACCGGCAACTTTGAATCCCTGAACGACCTGGCGGATATTATCGTGTCGGCCTCGGCAGGCAAGATATTGCGGTTGAAAGA
>JABDRH010000369.1 GCA_013041835.1 Desulfatitalea sp.
CATCTGGGCAGCCGCCAGGCCGAAGTGCAAATCGCCGAAGGTCAGGTGCGCTACCGCCAGGACCCGGTGCTCGACGACATGGTCCGCCGGCTCGGTTTTGAGATCCGGGCCGAACAGGCGCCCTTCGAACCGGAGACCGATACAAACGTTCCTACGTAAACGGATTCAACTGCGAATTCATCAAATATGAAATTGCATTTTTCATATGGAACAGGGAAAAATGGCCGAAGCCCTGAAAGAAAGTGAAGCCCTTTACCGCAGCATATTTGAAAACACAGGGGCCGGTACGATCATTATTGAAGAAGACACCACCATCTCTTTGGCAAATTCCGGATTTGAAAAGTTGACCGGCTATTCTAAAACGGAAACAGAGGGTCACATAGAATGGCCGAAGATTGTTGCCAATCCGGCTGAACTTGAAATGATGCTCGACTACCACTATAAACGTCGCCAGGGCCAAAGCGACGTACCGATTGAATATGAATTTACATTGCTTGACAAAAATAACGCAAAGAAGAACGTCTTTATCCGGGTGGATATTATTCCCGGCACGAACCGCAGCGTTGCCTCCCTTATTGATATTACATCTTTAAAAAAAGCCGAGCGCTCTTTCAGGGAAAGCGAATCTAAATTAAGCGGTATTTTGGAAGCCTTTGAAGGGCTCGTTTATATCTGCGCCAAGGATTATTATATTTCCTACATGAACAAAGCCCTCAAGGACCTGACAGGAAGTAACGACAGGGGGCGTGTGTGCTACGAACAAATTTACGGGCTTGAAAAGCCATGCGCCTGGTGCGCCCATGACCGGGTATCCAATGGAGAAAGCGTCAAGGTTGAATTTCAGGACCCAAAAAGCGGACGATGGTGTTATGCCGTAAACACGCCCATTTTCGCGGATGACCATTCCGTGACCCAAAAACAGACCGTCATCATCGATATACATGAGCGGAAAATGGCCGAGGATGCGATACGCGAGCAGGAACGTTATCTGAAAAAAGAGAACGTGCGCCTTCGCACAACCATTCGTGATCGTTATAAATTTGGAAGAATTATCGGAAAAAGCGCACCCATGCAAAAGGTGTACGAACTGATATTGCGAGCCGCGGCGACCGATGCGAATGTGATCATTTATGGAGAATCAGGTACCGGCAAGGAACTCGTGGCAAAGGCCGTTCATGATATGAGTGATCGCGGTGCCCACGCCTTTGTCCCGGTGAACTGCGGCGCTATTCCCCGGCACTTGGTGGAAAGCGAATTTTTCGGTTATAAAAAAGGCGCTTTTACCGGAGCCCTTGCAGACAAGCCAGGCTACCTGGAACAGGCCCAAAAAGGGTCGATATTCCTGGATGAACTGGGAGAGATTCAAAGCGAAATGCAGGTAAAGCTTTTGCGCGTTCTGGGAGGCGGTGGTTATACTCCGGTGGGAAGCGTGGATGTCCGGCAGCCCGATATTCGCATCATTTCCGCAACCAACCGCAATATTCGAAAACTGCTGGAAAACGGGCAAATACGGGAGGATTTTTTTTACCGCATCCATATCATTCCCATTCACCTCCCGCCGCTAAGGGAAAGAAAAGAAGACATTCCCCTGCTGGCCGAGCATTTTCTTAAAAAGCATCAGACAGCCAATCCCAGCATTGCGCTTACCGGAAAAATAATTGACTCCCTGATCTCCTATGACTGGCCCGGCAATGTGAGGGAACTGGAAAATTCAATACAACGCCTGGTGAATTTAGGACATCTTGATTTTCTGGCGCCCTGCGCACAACCGATATCCAACTTTTCAGCGCCCTTAAAAAGCGATGCGACCCTTTTTCGCCTTCCTTTCCGGCAAGCGGTCATGGGGTTCGAAAAAAGCTACATTTCCCACTTGCTGGAAACGCATCAATGGAACCGGACCCTGGTGGCCAAAGATCTGGGCATTGAACGCAAAACCCTGTATTTAAAAATGAAAAAATTAGGATTGCAATAATGATGTGAGAAAATGAGTTGTTTTTAACTCCATATGCGTCATTTATTGTCCAGCACAGAAAGCGCCATAATCTCGACATATTGCAATCATATTGGTCGAATTGGTGTGAATAATATTGCCCCCTGTTCACGATCTAAAATATATTTATTTGTTACAACCCATTAGAAGAGGTCTGATTTTGCCACATCCCGGCCATATGGCACGCATATTGCTTTGCTGCCGTGATAGTCTTAACTCGATTTTTTCCATCCAAACTCGGCTTTCTTTGGCCCATAATGAGGAATAAGAACATGACCCCAAAAATGATCGAAAAAACCCCATCGGCCGACACTTACAATTTGTTGATCAAGCACTTGTTGCGCACCCCATTGATTTACGCCCCTGACCAACAAATTGTTTACCGAGACCAGATGCGCTACACCTATACCGATTTTGGGAAACGGGTATCAAAACTTGCAAACGGACTGAGCCGCATGGGTGTCCAGCCCGGGGACACGGTTGCTGTCATGGACTGGGACAGCCATCGTTACCTGGAATGTTTTTTTGCTGTTCCCATGATGGGAGCGGTCCTGCATACCATCAACATCCGGCTGTCGCAGGAACAGCTCATATACACCATCAACCATGCGCAAGACGATGTGATTTTGGTCAATGCGGAATTTCTCCCAATGATCGAAGCCGTCAAGGATCAATTCGAAACGGTGAAAAAGATCATCCTCATCTCCGATGGGCCGGCGGTGCCGGACACCTCCCTGACGATTGCGGACACGTACGAAAAGATGATGGACGAGAGCGCTGAAGTTTATGATTTTCCCGATTTTGATGAAAATGTGATAGCCACCACCTTTTACACGACCGGTACCACCGGCTTGCCCAAAGGGGTCTATTTCAGCCACCGCCAACTCGTGCTGCATACCTATGGGGCCATGTCGGCGCTTTGCACATTTGCAGCCCAGGCGACCATCAGCGCAGCCGATGTCTATATGCCCATCACGCCCATGTTTCACGTGCACGCCTGGGGGATGCCTTATTTGATGACCCTGTTGGGCGCCAAACAGGTTTATCCGGGGCGTTACGAACCGGCTATGCTGTTGAACCTGATAGACAAAGAAAAAGTCACCTTTTCCCACTGCGTTCCTACGATTCTGCATATGCTGATAAACAGCCCGGATGCTGAAAAAATCAATCTCACCGGCTGGAAAGTCATCATCGGTGGATCAGCCCTTCCAAAGGGGCTGTGCAAAGCATCCATGGATCTGGGAATCAACCTTTCCACGGCCTACGGCATGTCCGAAACCTGTCCGCTGCTTTCGATCGCCAATATCAAGCGGCACAAGCTTGATTGTGATGAGACCGAACAAATAAAGCTCCGCTGCCGCACCGGTTTGCCGGCACCTAATGTTTACCTGGAAATCGTTGATTTCAAAGGCGACCCGTTGCCCCATGACGGCGAAACGACAGGTGAAGTCGTGGCGCGGTCGCCCTGGCTTACCCAGGGGTATTTGAAAGACCCGGAAAAAAGCGAAGCGTTGTGGGAAAACGGGTGGCTGCATACCGGCGATGTGGGATTTATCGACCCTGATGGTTATTTGCAGATTACCGATAGGCTCAAGGATGTCATCAAGACCGGAGGGGAATGGGTCTCCTCGCTTGAATTGGAGGATATTATCAGTCAGCACCCGGCTGTCAGCGAAGCGGCCGTTGTCGGCGTCCCGGATGAAAAATGGGGTGAACGCCCAGCAGCCTTGGTTGTGCTGAAAGATGAATTCAGTGAAACGGTCGATGAATCCGTTCTGAAGGATTTTTTTATGAAGTTTGTGAAAGATGGGGTCATCCAAAAATTCTGGATACCCAACAAGATAGTGTTCGTTTCCGAAATAACCAAAACCAGTGTCGGCAAAATCAATAAAAAAGAGATTCGAGCAGCCTTGGCCGCCCCAATGAAAAACCATGAAGGAGGCTGAAAAATGAAAAAGTATTGGATCGTTTGTTCGCTTTTCATTTTTTTTGCATTCATACTGGCATGTTCCTCTTCCGAAAGCCCGGCAACGCCTGACGGGAATGGCAATCCGCCCAACCCGGCGCCTGAAGTCCCTATTGAACGGCCTGTTATCGATGTACAGCATGGATGGACGGAGCCCGTGGCATCACCTTTTGATACCACCACTTATCCTTTGCTGGATCTTCAACAGCCGGGTTCCAGGATTTACTATGTCAGCAGTACCGAAGGTGACGATGCCACGGCCGAGATCTATTTCTGGGATGGCACTCACATCGTGGACTCATCGGGAAGCACAACCGGTGAAGGCGGTAAGATCTACGGCACGGACCCGCGAGACCCAACAGGGCCTATTAAACCTTACCGGCGATGGTCGTTTGTTGCGCCACGAAGAGTAGCGAATGAAGAAATCGGTCACCCTTGGGATGGAAGCGGCGCTTCAGTGCCTGGCGGCATTGAACCGGCGATGCGCTATGAATACCCGGATTGGTGGTTATTTAAACGCGGGGATACGTTTGACCTATACGAGGATTATTTATCCTTCGCGCGTGAATCGAATCCGGCGATCGACACGATCAATGCCGGCAGTTTGGCCGTGCCTGGCGGAAGCTCGGAAACGCAACGACAAGTCGTGGGTGCGTATGGCCCCTTGGGTCTGAACAGGCCCCGATTTATTAATCCTGTTGGTGCTGGATTTATTTGGCGCACCACAGACCCCTGCCCGAAACATATCGTCTACCTGTCCTTGCATTTTGATGGAAGACAGGAAAGAAACGCAAGGGGCTTCATTTTTCTCCGACAAAGTTCCGATGCAATAGATATTGTTATTGAAGATATCTGGAGTAATGGCACCGAGGGAAATAAAGTACAAAATTCCGCCGCTCAAGTTACCGTCCGCAGAAGTGTCATCACGGACACCTGGACAACAGGCGGCAGTCATGTTCAGGGATTGTTTTTTTATGGAGAAAGGGCAGCCCGGTTAAGGGTTGAAGAGAGCATTTTCATGCGCAACGGTTTTGCCTATGATGATCTCAACAACACCGGGTGGCCGCCATCGGGCGACCAAATCTATGATGTTTTCAATCGCAATTTTTATCTTAGCGGCGAATGCGAAAATATGAACAGTGGCGTTTTCGATACCATCAGCATGGTCGGTTCATCGGGAGATCAAGTTCGACCCGGAATGAAGGTTGAACGAAACTTTTTTTACCAAGGCTACTTATTTATGGGGGCGCATGGCGGCTATCCCGATAGCGATGGGCCGACAGGTACTATTGTTGATAATGTATTTCAGCGGTTCAAGGCGAGAGGGACAAGAGATAACCGCGGTCACCCGGGCTGGGGCATCGGGCTTACATCCGGCGCATATGGGGTGGAAGTCGCCCGCAATATTATAACCAGCGCCGCGGCGAATTTGACGGATTTTCGCTGGTCTTACGCCATTCAGCTCGAACCGCTCGGCTGGTACTGCTACAGTCACACCTTTCACTACCCGACGCGTAACAATTCGATTCATGACAATATTTTTGATACAAATACTGCAAACAGCGCCTTCATATTCATTGACGGCATCGATCCAGACGCATCCTCATGCGACGCGTCCAATCCAAGCAACTGGGTTTATCCGGGCGTAACCCACAACACCATCACAAACAATTTCGTCATAAACGCCGGCGGCATGGAATCAGAATACATTCCCTTTCCCAATGCCAGCGGCACGGTCAATGACACGGTCATTTCGGACAACACCATCTACCCGAGCAGAACCGCGGCAGCCAGTGCCGAAGGCTGGCCGGACCCGGATCGAACGCTGAAAACCTATATGGTTTCCCTTGGCTACCCGGTAAGCCCGACAAGCGACGGCCTCATGGA
>JABDRH010000372.1 GCA_013041835.1 Desulfatitalea sp.
GGTCGGTCCCAACCGTGGATAAATGTCCGCCGCGCCCTCGGCCACTAGGCAGATCTTCAGGGAACTGCCGGCTATGGAAAAGGCCACGTCACCCTTCTCTTCTTTTTTCCGGTCTACAAACTGCTCCAGTTCGGGTGTGCCGTGAGAACGGCTACCGACGATGGTGTAGGACCGCGGGGAAGGTTGTGGCAACGGCAATTTTTCTGCCGCTGCGGTGAAAGCATCCATGTCGTCTGCGTGTTGGGGTAGCAATCGTGACCGTACAGCCCCAGGCCGCAGCCCTTCAATTTTATATGCCCCCATATCGGCCGTGGCAAAATAAAGCCAATCAAGCACCGGCGCATAAATCACGCCCATAACGGGCCGTTGACCTTCCACCAGAGCGATATTTACGGTAAACTCACCGTTTTTTTTGACAAATTCCTTCGTGCCATCCAACGGGTCCACTATCCACAAAGTTGTCCACGCACGCCGCACCTCGGAATCGATATTGCGCCCCTCTTCACTAATTGCCGGTAAGTTGTGCCTTTGCAGGCGGGCCTTGATAATGTCGTGCGCCTGTTTATCGGCCTGGGTCAGCGGCGAGTGGTCGGCTTTGGTCTCCACCTGAAAATCGGTGTGGTATACGTTCAGTATGGCCTCGCCGGCTTGAACGGCCGCTTGAACAGCGTCAACCAGTAATGTGCGACAATTCATATGTACCCCTTCTGTCCTAAAAACAGCAATATTTCGTGGGCCGCCTCATCCGGCGTCAGCGCCGTGGTGTCGATTCTCAGTTCGGGCGACGAAGGCACCTCGTAGGGGTCGTCAATACCCGTGTAGCCTTTGATCAAACCGGCGCGTGCTTTGGCATACATACCCTTGCGATCACGCTTTTCGCACTCCTGCAAAGGTGTGGCCACATGGATTTCGAGGAATCCACCGGTTGCCTCGATCGCGGCCCGGATTTCCTTGCGGGTGTTTTCATACGGTGCGATGGGAGCGCATATGGCGATCCCCCGGTTTTTGGTGATCTCGCTGGCGACGAATCCGATCCGCCGAACGTTAATATCCCGGTGTTCTTTGCTAAATGAAAGTTCGCTGGAAAGATTTTGCCGCACGATGTCGCCATCCAGCAGGGTGACCGGCCGTTCTCCCAATTCCAGCATTTTCGAGAAAACCACCTTGGCGACGGTGGATTTTCCAGCCCCGGACAAGCCGGTAAAAAAAAGTGTAAAACCCTGCTTGTTCGGCGGCGGATAAGCTTTTCGCAGTTCGTCCAACACTTGGGGAAAAGAGGCCCA
This sequence comes from Desulfatitalea sp., assembly GCA_013041835.1. GTDB lineage: Bacteria > Desulfobacterota > Desulfobacteria > Desulfobacterales > Desulfosarcinaceae > Desulfatitalea. The sequence goes on from JABDRH010000372.1 coordinate 1,284, forward strand.
TCCGGGCACGACCCGACCGGTACGGATGCGATTGCGGATATCCACCCCGTTCATGGATATGGTTTGAGTGCCCTCGGGAACCTGGTCAATAAATTGGTGTTTATCTTCAAAGGGCAAGTAGGCCATCTCTTCGAATCGGATAATGTCAATCCCCAATTCACGGGCGCTTTCCTGAACAAGGTCACGCGCTTCAACATTCGCCTGCAACTTCTGACCGCCCGTTTCCAACGCATTGTCTTGAACGGCGTGCTCGGGATAAACAACAAAATGCGTGCATCCATAGTTCTTTAAAACAATGGCATTGAGAATCGTCTCCCGTGTCCCTGCCAGCCGCATGTATTGGGGCAACAGCGACTGCAGCACCGTATCCGGCGGATAGTACTTGATCACCTCTTTGTAGCAGCGCACGCGTGTGTAGTAATCAAAGTCTTCACTCCGTGCGACCCCGACAATGGGTAGTAATAACAGATTGGCTTTGGCTTGGCGCATGGCCTCTATTGTCACCTCGAACTGCGGACGATGCATGACGCTGCTGGTATGGTAACCGACAATTCGCTTCCAACCATGCTTTTGATATTCGAGTCGAACTTCGTACGGCGATTTGCGCAGGGTTCTAAAATCATAGTGCAGCGGCAGACTGATCACTTCGATGCGGCCGCCAACATAATAGTCTCTGATTTCGTTAAGAATGTGATAAATCCCGGGATGGGCCTGATCATCCGTTTCAAATAGATGCTGAATCATCTTTTCCTTATGCACAGGCCATATATCCTCAATGTGCATGACGGCCAACAAAAATCCCTCAGGATCCCTCAGGGCGACGGATTGACCGGCTTCCAGGCTTCTTGCCTTGGTCTCGGAAACATCGAGACAGATCGGCAAGGGCCACAGGGTATTGTCCTGAATGCGCATGCGATCTAGGACCGATTCGTAGTCAGCCCGCACCATAAACCCCTCCAGCGGTGAGTAGGTGCCCGTGGCGAGCAACTCGAGGTCGCACAAATGGTGATCGTTCAATGTGATATCCGGCAGATTCATGGATATTTCCTTGAGCACGGCTGCCCGTTCCTCGTCCACGATCAAGCTGACCAGCCCGCCACCGTGGGCTGCGGCGCCATCACTTTTCATAACCATCTCCTGTGTGTATGCTATATTGCCCGTTTCGCTTGTTGTCCGGCATGTCGGCCGATGATCCGATGAGGATCATCTCCAGATCCCAGACAGATCAACCTCGTCACAATCCACGAATAGCATCCTGCGGCCCATATCAGCGATCTCGAAATGTTGAACGTCTTCGACGCAATGCCACACCGAACCAGCGGCTTCAACATCGTTGCGGCCTTGTTCTGGACCCTAAACTACCATTTGTGGATGAGCACAACCTAACTTTTCAAAAGCCTTGCCACCGCCTCGATATGGTAGGTGTGGGGAAACATATCCACCGGTTGCACCTCCATTACGTCATATGCGTCCTTCATCAGACCAAGATCCCTGGCCAGAGTGGCCGGGTTGCAGGATACATAGACAATGCGCTCCGGGCTTGTTGCAAGTATTTGCTGCACCACATCCGCATGCATCCCCGCTCTGGGCGGATCGATGATCATGACATCCGGGTGCATGTCCAACTGGGGCAATATACGACGAATGTCGCCGGAAATAAAGCTGCAATTATTGATGCCATTATGGAAACTATTGCGACGGGCATCCGCAACGGCACTCTCCACCATTTCCATGCCAACGACTTTTTTGGCTTGCCCGGCCAAATAGATGGAAATGGTGCCCGTACCACAGTATAGATCCAGCACTTGCTCGGTCCCCGACAGCCCTGAGTATGCGGCTACCGTATCATACAATCGCTCGGCGCCGCGGGTGTTGGTTTGAAAAAAGGAATTGGCGGAGATCTCAAACGCGAAGGGACCAATCCGTTCCCACAAAGATGGCACACCGGAAAGAAGCATATCGTATTCACCAATGGCCACACCTGCCTTGCCGGTATGAATTGTATTGATGACAGACACGATATTGGGATACCCAGACCTTAATGAATCTGACAAGGCATGAACCTGTTCGGGCTGTTCGCCGGATGTGACCAGGTTCACCATCCATTGATCTTCGGCCACGGAATGACGTAATACCAGAAAACGCCAAAAGCCCTCATGAGAGCGTAGGCCGTAAACAGGCATGGGTGATGCTTTTATGAAACGGCGCACATCACGCAGGATCATATTGCCCATGTCCGGCTGAAGCATGCATTGCTCGATGTCAAGAACTTTATGAAACGTGCCGGGCACATGCAGCCCCAAAGCCATTCCCTTTTCTACGTCCGCGTCACCCAGCTCTTCAGGCATGAGCCAGCGTTGCTTGGCGCATGAAAACTCCATCTTGTTGCGATAACCAAATACTTTCTCGCTTGGCAGGGTTGGATGCACCGGCACGGCTTCCAATAAGGCAATATGTGTTAATGCCTCAATGACATGCTGTTGTTTAAATCTGAGTTGATCGTCATAATTCAGGTATTGCCACTTGCATCCACCGCATATGCCGCTATAGCGACAACGTGGCGTCACCCGCAACGGTGACGGGCTCAATATTTCAATGGCCTTTCCTTCAGCATGGCTTTTCCTCTTTTTGGTAATGCGGGCAAGGACGCGATCATGGGGAACCGCTCCGTCAATAAACGTCGCCATGCCATCAACGCGGCAAAATCCCCTCCCGCCAAAGGCGATACCATCGATTTCCAGCTCAACAAGTTGTCCCTTTTTTAGTGCCATGATATAACTCGATGCGGTACTGTTGCACAAATTCCAAATATGGATTGTGAAAAAAAATTGGCTACGAACCGCTTGTTCCCAACGCTGCAACATTTGGAGCAAGGCGCACGCAATATCAACATATGTCGACGCAGAAGACAATCTATTTCAATTCCGATGGTTACCGCTTGACCGGAACCCTTCACATGCCGGCAAGCAGCCAACCGCCTTTTGTGATCGGCTGTCACGGCCTATTGGCTGATCGGCGGTCCCCCAAGCAGATCGCCTTGGGCAATGCACTCAACCAGATCGGCATTGCCTTTTTACGATTTGATCATCGCGGTTGTGGCGACAGCCAAGGCGGTCTGCGCCACACGCTATCCCTTGAAGCAAGGTGCCGTGATCTTTATCATGCTATTGGTGCACTCGAAACCTATTCTTGTCTCGGTCAACTGGCCGGCCTGTTCGGTAGCAGCTTCGGCGGGACAGTCGTCCTCGCCACAGCGGCCAAACATATCGTGCCGGCCATCATCTCATACGCCGCACCGATCCGGAGCAGCCCGATGCCATCGTCAGCAACGGGAATTCAATCCAAGAATGCTGCGGTTGGCCCCAGACTATCCGTTATGCCTTTCGATATCAGCGGGTTAATAGACTCATTGAGCAATGTATTGGTGATCCATGGCGAAAGCGACGAAATCGTCCCCATTGATCATGCCAAAGAGATATGTCATTTGGTCGGATATCCAAAGGAGTTGATCATATTCGATAAAGGAGACCATCGAATGGGTAATCCAAGCCACCAGATGCAGTTTATTACGCAATGTCAAGCTTGGATTTCGAAATCATAGGGTGCATGCAAAAAAAATGGCGCCACTAATTGGTGGCGCCACCCATGATCTTCAGATTAAACTTATTTTTGCCGAGGCCCTTAGGGTTCGCGCAAAAATAAGTTTACATTTTTAGGTGTCGAGGCGCTCACCCGGCAAGGCACAAAAATTAAAGAATATCGAGATATTCTGTATTTTTGTAACGCAGCCGGGTGAAATGGATCGGCGCATAAAAATGTGAAGTTATTTTTGCGCGAGCCCTTAGCTAATTATAGCTCCATCAAGACCTTTCTGGTTTCTTCTGCGCCGCTAAAATCAGGATCCAAATTGATCGCATGATTGAGATGCTTCCGTGCCAGATCCGCCTCTCCTTTTTTATAATACGCCAGGCCCAAGTGGTAGTGGACATCGGCATTGTCGGCCAGTTGCTCCACGGCGTCGGAAAATTCAGCAATGGCGCTATCATACAATCCCCGCTTGAAATAGACCCATCCCAGGGTGTCCATCGCATTCGGATCTTCAGGAAGCTTTTCCTTGGCTATTCTGGCAAGCGATAGCGCTTCGTCCAAATGGCCGCTCCCTTTTTCAGCCAATTGAAAAGCCAGGTTATTGGCCGCCGGAGCAAATTCCGGATCGATTCGCAACACCTCTCGATAGTGCCGTTCAGATAGCGCTGTCTGTTTTTTTGTCTCGTATAAGGTGCCAAGCATCATGTGAGGGCCAACCATATCCGGATTACTCTTCAGCATGGCTTGGTATTGCGCAATCGCTTTTTCAATCTCATTGCGTTTAAGATAAATTCCCGCGAGTGCATAGTAGGGTTGGGTTAAATTGGGATAGGCGGCAGCCGCCTCTTTGAACGCGTTCTCGGCTTCCGCATCCATATTCTGCTCGTTGTATAGCCGGCCTTTCAAGCTTAGCAGATATGCCTGATGAAAAGGGGAATTGTTGTGCAGCACCAATTGCTTGTCGCAAATCGCCATTGCGGCGGAAAAGTTTTTTTCAGAAACTTCGATGCCGACCAGTTGAGATACCACATCCAGTAGTTTCGGATTCAATGACAGGGCTTTTTGAAAACTAACCTTCGCTGCGCGATGGTCCTTCCGGAGCCGCTGGACGATTCCCAATTGATAATAGGCTTGCGGATTTTCCGGCTGCAATTGGATCATGGTCATAAATTCGTTTCTGGCCGCATCCAGGCTGCCTTGGCCCAGATAGGCTCTGCCGAGCAGAAAATGAGCCTGGTAGTTGTTCGCCAAGGTCTCAAGAACCTTCTGGCATCCCTTAACCGCGTCCGCATAATTTTTCTCTTTTATATCGATTTCAGCAAGCAGCAGCTTGGCGCGATAATCATTCTCATTAAGTTCGATGGCCTTGTTCAGCTCTGTTTTGGCGACCATCAACTTCCCCTTTCCAAACAGCGCGAGCCCTTTAAAGTAATGTGCCGGACCGGATTTGTGATCTATGGTAAGAATTTGATCAAAGACAGTAATGACGTCATTCCACTGGCGCCGGAAAGCCAACATTTCACCTTTGATCATGAGTGCCGGCAAATATTTAGGCCGGCCACTGAGCACATCCTCGGCATAGGCCATGGCCACATCAATCTCTTTCATTTTGTAATGAAACCTGGCGGCTTTAATTTTAAGCCCGCTATCATCCGGTTTGATCTCAATCATCTTCCGATACATCGCCGCGGCTCGCTCATTTTCGCCGATGCTCTCATAATAGAGGGCCACTGCAGCATATGGCATCACCTTGTCAGGCGCCAAGGCGATCGCTTCTGAAAATGCTTGTTCAGCCTTTTGTTCGTCTTTTTGTTTTGCAAAAAAATTGGCCTTGGCAATGCGCAATTGCAAATCATTGGGGAAAGCCTCAATCGCTTTTTGAATCTCATTCTCCGCCCGCGCATCATTATTATTTGCGACATAGTACCTAAATAGCGCCAACCATGTCTTAACATCGTCGATAGCCAGTGCTTTGGCTTTTAACAGGTGAGCCTCAACTTTGTGGCTTTTGCCCTGCCTAGCCAAAACACTGGCTAATCCGATATGCGCGCGGCTTTGCTTTTCACCCAAACGGATTATTTGGCTGTATTGATCCTCAGCCTCCTTCAAGCGCCCCTGTAAATCGTTTATTCCGGCCATTAAGTAAAGGGCGTCAATATTGTTTGAATCCTTGGAAAGAACCGTATTAATGTTCTCTTGTGCTTTTTCATACTCTTTGCCAAGCATGTACAAGGTCGCCAGCTTAAGCCGTGCACCTGAATTTTCAGGATCGATCTCAACAATAGCGTAGTATTGTTGAAAAGCCTGTTGAAGATTTCCCAATTTCACGTATGTTTCACCCAGTTGATTTATTGCCTGAATGTACTTTGAGTCAATCTGGATGGCGTTTTTGAACTCAATCACAGCGGCTCTGTAGTTTTCCTTTTCAAAAAAGGCCACTCCTTTTTCAAAATGGGCTTGTTTTTTCTCGGTTTCCGAAGCACACCCAAAAAATATCAAACAGGCAACGAATAGCGCCGCCCATCTTACGAACAATTGATTCATCCTGCATCCTCCATATCGGTTGGTTGATATTGCCGTAACCAGCTCACCTTTTGGCCACTGCGTTCGATCATCTGCTTTTCGACCCTACTTTTTCTGGAACATTGAGGCAAACGCGATATATAGAGCACGTATGCGCTATTGCGTTTTCTGTTTAAAGATGTAAAATTGTAGCAATAATTAATTTAATGGCAGTTTTACAAGGAGTCGAATATGTGTGGCATCGTCGGCATTGCACACTTTGGACAGAAAGGGCACCATGAAACGATTCTCAACCGCATGCTGCTGGCCATGCGCCATCGTGGCCCCGACGCCACCGGTCTATACCTCAGTGATGAAGTGGGACTGGGTCATGCCCGGTTGAGCATTATCGATATAAACGGCGGGCATCAACCCATCCACAATGAAGACCGCACGGTCTGGGTTATTTTTAACGGAGAGATCTTTAACTATCCTGAATTGCGAAACGATTTGATCCAGCGCGGCCACCGTTTTTACACCCAAAGCGATACGGAAGTGATCGTTCACTTATATGAAGAGTATGGCGCAGGCATGTTCAGCCGGCTCAATGGGCAGTTCGCGATTGCGTTATGGGATGTACGCAAACGTTGCTTATTGCTTGGCCGCGATCGTATCGGCATTCGGCCCTTTTTCTATCACCAAAAGGGCAGCCGTTTGACATTCGCTTCGGAGATCAAAGCGCTGTTCACTGATCCACAAGTACCACGCCAACTCGACCCTCAAACATTATCGGATGTATTTACCTGTTGGACCCCGGTGGACCCCCTGACAGCCTTTAAAGGAGTTGCACAGCTTCCGCCAGGTCACTATGCCGTTTGGAACAACAGCGGGATGCATATTGAACGCTACTGGCAATTGAATTTTGATGAAGCCGATGCCGGGCAGCGTCCATTCGATGCGTGGGCCGAAGAGATCCAGGCGCTGATACTGGATGCCGCCAGAATCCGCTTGCGCGCCGATGTGCCCGTGGGTGCCTACTTGAGCGGAGGGATCGATTCCACATACATCAGCACATTGGTTAAAAACAACTTCAACAACCATCTCAACACGTTTTCAGTCCAATTCGAGGATAAGCGGTTTGACGAAACCCAATTTCAGCAAACAGCACTTAGCGTTATTCAAACTCAGCACCGAGCGATCCAATGCGCCGATATAGATATTGGCCGAATTTTTCCAAAGGTCGTCTGGCATGCCGAAGTCCCCATGATTCGCTCGGCGCCGGCCCCACTGATGCTTCTCTCCGGTCTCGTTAGGCGCAGTGATTTTAAAGTAGTACTGACCGGCGAGGGGGCGGATGAAATTTTCGGCGGCTATGATATTTTTAAAGAGGCCCAGATCCGACGGTTCTGGGCGCGCCAGCCGAATTCAGCCCTGCGGCCCCTGCTTCTAAAAAAGCTTTATCCCGATATTTTCGACCAGAAAAGCGGCCGCCCAAATGCCTTTTTAATCGGCTTTTTTAAGCATAACCTGACAATGACCGATTCACCGGTCTACTCGCACCTGGTGCGCTGGCGCAACACCAGCCAGTTGAAAAAGTTCTTTTCACATGACCTGGGCGCTGGCAGCGACGACCTGGATCAATTCAGCCGGCGAATTACAGGCAAACTGCCAGACCGCTTTGCGCAATGGTCTCCTCTGGCCCAAGCCCAATATCTTGAAAGCTGCCTGTTTCTTTCCAATTACTTGCTCTCAACCCAAGGAGATCGTATGACCATGGCCAATTCGATTGAAGGCCGTTACCCGTTTCTTGACCACAGGGTGATGGAAGCGGCCGCACGTCTGCCGGCGAAGTTTCGCCTCAACGGTCTGACCGAAAAATACCTGCTCAAACGCATCGCCAAGAATCAGGTTCCGGATGAAGTTATTCGCCGTGCCAAACAACCCTACCGCGCCCCCATAAGCCACAGTTTCATGTCCGCGCAGGCACCTGACTACGTATTCGAGCTGTTATCCGAGGCTGCTTTGAAAAAAACCGGATATTTCGATCCGCCAAAGGTCCAACGGCTCTTGGCCAAATGTCGTCAGCACGGGGGGCGCCTGGTCAGCGAACGGGAAAACATGGCCCTTGTGGCGATTCTATCCACACAATTGCTCGATCAACAGTTTGTTCAAGCGTTTCCGTCCTATCCCGATAAATCTCTGACACATGCCGTATTTGAGCGACAAGCGACAATCCCGTCATGAAAAGGATGTGGGTTTTTATTCTTTAATCGCCACTGATATTTTCCATTAGTTGACTGGCGTGTGCAAAATCTTTTGGACTTAATCCATTTGACAAGGCGATTCTGAAAAACTGGGCGGCTTCACTACATTCTCTTTTTTCATATAGCAAGACGCCCAGGTGGTAGTATGCGGAGCTCGTATCGGCACTAAAAGCGGTAATTTCGGAAGGTGCCACCTGCGTTTTCCCCTCTGATGTCTCCTTTCGTCCCTGTTGCGTAGCTTCACGCAAATACCATTCAGCTTGCTCAATAAAGCCTTTTTTATAGTAAGCCCAACCGAGCGTGTCGTTAACATGGGGGGAGTCGGATAGCCGTTGATAAGCGCTTTGGGCCAGATCAAAAGCTTTAATCAGGTTTTCATTATTTTCAAGGTAAAGAGCGGAGAGATTATTTTGGATATAGGGATCATCAGGAAAGTAATCGATGGCCTTGGACAGCAGCTTGATTGCCTTCGTATTTTCGCCCGCGCTGACGTAGGCCGCTGAAAGTTCAAGGAAAAGCACCAACGTAGGGTCATTCTGTCGAATTGCGTTGGTTAGGATCTTGATCTTTTTGTGCACATCCTTTTCTGACCGGAAAGTTCTGGCAAGATCGATGTGAGCAGCGTAGTTCTTTTGATTTTTTATTGCAGCCATTTCGAAAAATGACCTTGCTGCAGGTACGTCATCCATTGCAAGACATACTTTTCCCAAAATATACTCTGTCACGCCGGTATTATCCGGTTTTTCCTTAAGCCGTTGAGAAAAATAGGATTTGGCGAATTTCGCCTTCCCGTGCCGAACGAGCATTTCAGCATATTTGAGCGGAACATCGATAAAATCAGGATCACTGTCAAGAATACTTCTATACAAGCGCTCTGCCTCTTCAAATCCCATCACTTGTTCCGAAGCTATGGCTAAAAAATATTTAGGGGCGGTTTCATCCGGCTTCAAAAGACGTGCATATTGAAAACATTTCATGGCCTGCTCAGCTTTTTGTTGCGAGAGCAGAATATTTCCCTTTATGATCTGGACCCGATATGAATGAGAAAAACCGGATTCAACACGCTTGACGTGTTCCAAGGCAGAGGTGTAATCTTTTTGTTTATAGTAGTAATCGGCAAGGGCGAGCTCTGCATCAGTGTATTCGCGATCCAGGCTCAAGGCCTCCATCAAGCTTTGGTGTCCGAGTTTATTGTAGCCGGCCGCAAGATATGCAACGCCCAGCATGTAATGGGCCAATGCCATTTTCGGTTCCTGCTGAATGACAAATTCAAGAGGGGATACCGCATATAATGGATTGCGATCAAGCAAATAAAATTTACTCTTCAAAAGATGTATCTCGATGTCATTAGGTCGCTCTCGACTCAAGTTGTCGATCAGGGCGCGAGCATTATCCATATGGCCCTCGATTAAATAGGCTTCGATAAGAATCATTTTACAGGAGATCGGCACCCTGGCTTTCAACATCCATGGCTCCAAGTAGTGAATAACTTTATCAAAGTGCTCAGTCTCAGAATAGAAGTCAACCAGGGTGTACTTTAAATGCATGTCCTTCGGTTCAGTTTCGCAAGCGCGAAGATACATGGTCTCGGCTTTTTCGAAATTATCCGCGATTTTCCAATAATTTCCCATCTGCTCGATGATGTAAGCATCGGTGGGGGCACTGGCCGCCAATGTGCTGTAAATATCATTTGCTTTTTGTTCGTTGCCCAATGCATATTCACACAAAGCAAGCTTGATGGCGATGAATCCGGTGTCCGCCCCAGCCGCAAGCGCATCGCTGTAACGAATCAAGGCGTTTTTAAAATCGCTTTTTAATACAAGAAAATCCCCTTCGAATTCAAGAAACCGGTGGTCGTCAGCCGCAGTTTTCGCCAGCCTTTTCGTTATTACATCGGCCTTTTCCAAATCCCACTGCAGCAGGTGGATTTTGCCGATTTGGATCTGCAATTGGGTATTCTCCGGTTTGGCCGATAGCGCTTCGGTGTAGGTGTCCAGAGCAGTGTTATAATCGGCGAGATGCAAATAGGCGTCCCCTATTTTTTCCAGCAGTTCGGCCGATGACCGACCGAGCGCGCGGCGTTGTTCCCAGGCAACCAGTGCCTCAGCATAGTTTCCACTGGCATAGTGTTTCTTTGCCCTTTGCTCAAGATGGCCGATGCGTTTCTCCAAAGACTCTCCGCAGGCACTTAAAAAGAGCATCAAACTAAAATATGTCGCTGTAATGAAAGCATTTTTCATCAACATTTTCACGCCATCGGCGTTATTGTGCAGTAGGCCTGCGATTCCACACCCTTGGTTGAAATAAAGCTTGGGATTTAGAACGGCTACTGCCTTTCGGCCATCTTTTTCATGCAACATTAGGGTCAACACACGCTATTTTCTTACCATTGACTTTAAAGTGGTAATGATCAACAGCAGGATAAATGCATAAATTCCGGATTCGACTTTGTTATTCATGGCATACTCGATGATGTGAATAACAGCTTCCATGAATTTAATGGTTTTACCGTCAACAACGCCTTCCCCTCTGTCCCCGTTGGTCTGGCCAGATTTGAATTTGGGAGGGACCCTGCCTTCTGCGCCACTGTGTTTGCTCACCGTTGCATTGGGTATCCTGTCCGATTTAAGAGAACCATGAGTAGAGGGGCTTTGCACGTTACTCCCGGAAAGGGTATAATTATTGCCTTCGTTTCCGAAATTGTTACGCGCCACCGGTGCATTGCCGGAACGAAAGCTGGGCACCTTGATTCGATAGCCTACCATTATGGGTTGAGCCATGATTTTACTGATCAACTTATCCGATGTTTCAATACGGTTTTGAGCACGATGAATTGTTTCGTAATTGTGCTTGAATTGCACCATGGAAGGGGTCAGAAAAGGGAACTTCATTTCAGAACGAAGCGTGGCGTCAAGGTCTTTTTGTCTTTGCTTGTGCGTATGATAGTCCGCCATCAGCCGATGTAGGCGAACATTTGCATAAATAACGTCGGCAATGGATTTTTCCATGGACACAAAGGTTTGCCGGTATTTACGCACTTGTATGTTTCGGATCCCGAATTCATCGACGGCATTGACTTTATATCCGGCATAAATGAAGCTGCCGTCGACAGTATTTGAGTTGCTGGAATACCAAGTGTTATCCAGCACAACGATATTTTGTTCTCGTTCGTTTAAGCGAATGGGCAGGGTGGAACGGATATCGGCTTCATATGGTGTGATTGAAAAACTGGCGTTCAACTCGGCAGCATGAGAAATGACCAATGGCGCAAGCAGCAGTGCGATCCGAACAATGCTGTTCAACCCAATAGCAAATTCCAATTTTAGATTTGAAAATACGTGCTTCATTGCAGACATCAACCCTAATGACGCAAGATCAAACACCCGGCACATGCGGGCAGCGATCACAGCCGCCAGTGAGTAATACCAAGAGACTCGGCATCAGAACTGCTGAACAGGCACTTTACATCTACAACAATCGGGACACCGTTGGTGCACAGTCCGGCGACGCCAGTCAGCCCCATTTCGAGATAGATCTTGTGCATCACCGCCAGGACCACAGCGTCAGCGCCCTTGAGTTGTTCCAACGGCTTAAGCGCCATTCCATAATGCTCTTTTGCTTCTTGTGTATCAGCCATGGGATCATGAACATCGACATGAACACCAAAGTCTTCTAACTCTGTGACGATATCGACAACACGCGTATTGCGCAAATCCGGAACGTCTTCTTTGAAAGTAAACCCGAGAACCGCCACCTTCGCGCCTTTAACGGCCTTACCGCTCTTGATCAATAGTTTGATTGTCTTCTCGGCGATATATTTCCCCATGCCGTCATTGACTCTGCGACCGGCAAGTATCATCTCCGGATGATATCCAAGAGATTCAGCCTTGAAAGTTAAGTAATAGGGGTCCACACCAATACAATGGCCACCCACCAGTCCTGGGCGAAAGGGAAGAAAATTCCACTTGCTGCCGGCCGCCTCCAATACCTCCATCGTGTCTATGCCGATTATATCGAAAATCATCGCCAGCTCGTTCATCAATGCGATATTCAGATCCCGCTGGGTGTTTTCGATGACTTTTGCCGCTTCAGCCACCTTGATGCTCGAAGCCCGGTGAATACCGGCTTTAACAACCTGTTGATAAACCCTTTCCAACATATCAGTTGTCTTCTTATCGGAACCAGCGACAACTTTCACGACATTTTGCAAAGTATGAACTTTATCGCCAGGATTGATGCGCTCGGGAGAGTAACCCACCGTAAAATCCCGACCGATAATCATTCCCGACTCTTTTTCGATCAGCGGCACACAAACTTCTTCGGTAGCACCGGGGTATACCGTAGATTCAAACACCACACAACTGCCATTTTTTAAATGCTTTCCAGCAGTAACCGATGCGCCAATCAATGGTGTAAGGTCCGGAATATTATACTGGTCAATCGGTGTCGGCACAGCCACAATGATCAAACGGCATCTACCAAGCTCGCTTGCATCGCTTGTATAGGTTATACCTGCTTTAGCCAGCATATCACATTCAACCTCCAGAGTGCGATCATGACCTTTTTTCAATTCCGCCACCCTGGATTGATTCATATCGTAGCCAAGAACGTCAAAATGCTCAGCCAAATGAACTGCCAGAGGCAGCCCGACATAGCCTAAACCGACAACCGCAATCTTGTCTTGCCGAGATTTCAAACTTTCAAATGTAATCATGGCTAACCCTTTATTCTTTTGAATTGGTAACGACAACTGGCAACAATATCAAACGTTTTTCTTGAACCCTCTACTAAAACGCATTATATGTAATCGTATAGACGGAAAAATAAAATGCCAAATAATAACGACAAGGAAATGCAATAATATGACACGCAAAAAAAGATTCTGGAAGTTCTCTCCAAGGGCCAATCAAAGCATTGCAAAATGCGTCTTTGGCATAGCATTTGCCATCCTATTTGTCTTTAACTGTTACTACTTCTTTTTGAGACGTCAAGCCAGTCCGGCGGACTATATAAGCAACATGCTCACGCAGCCTGCCGATTTGATCATCCAGCAACCTTTCTATCAGGACATGGTTGAAGAATACCTTCTTTTTAATCTAAAACGACCATCTGACAATCATATCGTATTTGCAGGAGACAGTATCACACAGAGATTTAACACAGAAGAATTCTTTAATCATGACCACATATTAAATCGAGGCATATTTTCAGATACAACCGTAGGTCTTTTGAATAGAATCGATGTTAACATAAACAATATCCAAGTTGAAAAGCTGTTTCTTTTAATCGGCTATAACGATTTAAAACATAGAGGCGATGAAGCAATCATTAGAAATATCTTGTCAATAGTAAATAGGTCAAAAGCCAAAACAACATACGTCCAAAGTCTCTTGCCTGTGGGATTGAATCATAAGAACTTGAATGCCAGAATTGATCTAATCAACACGATTTTATGCGAAAAAGCATCTGAATACAACTATGTTTTTATTGACTTGAATTTCCACTTAAAAGATAGCAGGGGCGTTATGAACCCAAAATTCACACGTGATGGCATTCATCTCAATTTTGCAGGAAATTTGCTCTGGTACACAACAATCAAAGACTTCATATAGTTAAAGGCTATTCGATATGAAAAAAAAGGCCCGTGTATAGTTTAAAGGAGTTTTCTGGATAAAATGGAATAGCGCAGCCGAGCCCGTATACGTCCCACATATCGCGTAGTTCATACCCGATCTTTTCCATCTCACCGACAAACCATTGCTTATTATAAACATGCTGCGCAGTGAAAGAACATCCTGCGTTTTGCAGGGTAACAAAGCCCGGACCTTCGTATAGAGGGAGTTTGTTAAAAAGCAGATACTGAGGTCGTCTTTTTAATTTCACCAGGGATTCGAAAATCATGGGAGCCTCGACATATTGCAGTGCGCCTGCCGAGATTAAGATATCACTGCCCTCGGCTGCATCGAACTCCATAACGAATTTCAGATTTTCAACTCCTTTTTCCCGAGCCATTTTTTCGCCTGCCTTGGCGACCTCGGGAACTTCACAGACTTTCCAGGTCAGTCCCTCCGGGTACTTTAGATATTCTTTATAAGCGTAATAATGCACGCCTATATTTCCGCCATAATCGAACAATGTCTGGTGTTTTTCGATAATTGATCTAAGCCAGAATATCATCGGATAGTCATAGGATTGTATTTTTGAAGTACGTTCAAGGAACAAATCGGCGACTTCTGGAAAGTTAAATCCAATATTCTTCTTTTTTGGGGCAGAAGCATACGCCTCATCAAAACTGTTGAATACCCCTCTGAAACAACTATAACCATCGCATTCAAATTTCCGATTGTACCGGCAAATTCTCAACTGCTTGATGGGCAAAAAATTCTTTATATGTTCGATCAACGCCATCGGGCAGTTTCTCTTTAGGGTTCGCGTAAAAGTAAATTTAGGTTTTTAGGTGTTGAGGCACTCATCCGGCAAGGCACAAAAAATTAAAGAATATCGGGATATTCTGTATTTATGCAACGCAGGCGGGTGAGATGGATCGGCGCATAAAAATGTGAAGTTATTTTTTGCGCGAGCCCTTAGTCAGTGGAAACCACTGGCAATTCAATAAATGACGCGTGCTGGTTGCTTCTGTAAATGCTATTTTCAGAAATAGCAATTTCGGTGCCGGTGTATTCCGGCCCGCCAGTGTTCAGGTTACGCGCCAGGCGAGGAAAATTGCTGCTGGAGAAATAGGCTGAAATTCTGTGGCGCTTTTTAAACCTGTAAGCGATGGGACGCAATTCAATTTCGACCCGGTAGATCACGTTGGGTTCAGCCAATTTCGGATGGGCCATGCCTTCCCGATACCGCAGCCTAACAACGCCGTCCTGCAAATTGTAAGCTGTCCCGTCCGGATACTCATCCACCAATTTAAAGGTAAAGTCGGTATCGGGGGTGCTTGTAGCAACATAGAGGGTAGCCTTGGCATTTCCAATCAAATCAAAGTCCGAACGTAATGCATCAGTCGTATAAATCAAAACATCTTTTCTCTTTTTAAGCGGGCTTTGATCCACTGCGCCCTGAATATCGATGGCTCGCGGCATACAGCAAATTGTACCGCCCAGGCTCGGTACCGGGTCTCGGGGATCATAGACAAAAGAATCAAATACAGTCTCACCTTCGCTGTGTTCAGCAGATTCATAGGGCATTGCCGGGTCCAGGCGACCACTGGATCGCAGATGAAACTTTCGCACATGGACCTTTTCCGGCGGCCACCGATCTGAAGTTTCCCAGTGATCTGCATGAATCACAAAGTATTTGAACCGTGGAGGCATTTTTTTTGGCTTGCCTTTCAACCAGTATTCAAACCAATCGAGATAGATCTTCCCATAGTCCAGAGCCAGATAGCGACTTTCCATCTCACCGATTCTGACCGTCCCTGTCGTCATCTCGCCGATGTGACAATGAATGCCCGGATCGATTAGCACATGCTGCGCCTTGCCTCTTTTATTGATTGAATTTTCAGCCATTAATTGCGCCAAGCGAAAGGCATCGCCCACGGTTTGATCGTACCAGGTGTTTACGTGCAAGGCGGCCGTGCCAAAAGTATCCTGATCGCTGATATAACCTTCTTCCATCCATGAGGGATCGGTAAGGGGACGCAATATGAAATCATCGTATCCGGTTTTATACGGCACGACCCTTTGGGCCAGTTGCGCGACCGGAAGTCCTTTGATCTCAGCCGCCAGTCTCCGCGCGAGATCCGAAGGCCTGGGGGTCACTTTATCGTATGTTGCACCGGCGCCTGTAAACCAGCCTAAGCCGGAGGCCAGATTGAAGACCCCGTTTTCAAACAACCCGAAATAATCGTAGGTTCCCATGGCGCTGCCCATGGCGCCGCCTGCGCCCTCCGCAACCAGGGCGACATGATTGGGGTGTTTGGCGGCAGCCAGCAAGATCTGCACCTCGCCAAGATAAGAGCATCCGATGGTGCCGACTTTGCCCGAAGCCCATTTTTGTTTTACGATCCAGTCGATCGTATCATAACCGTCATTCCTGGAATAACGATGGGGACTGTAAGTATCACCTTCCGAGTCGTAGCGTCCCCGAACGTCTTGTGCAACCAAAACGTAACCGTTTTTAACAAAAAAATCGATATACGTTTGATCGTAGCTGCCATAGGTCATCCGCACAAGAAGGACCGGGTAAGGGCCGTTACCCGACAGTGGACGATGGATATCGGTGGCCAGTTTCGTGCCGTCACGCATCGGTACCATTATGTTACGGGTGCGATAGATGCCATGGCGGATCGGCATGGAGACATCGGCGAGCCATGAGCGCACAGGCCCCCAAGCTGTAGTGAAGTATAACAATATGAGAAGCACGCAGCCCGGACCGATGGCGGCAACCAACACCATTTTCCTCGATTTGCCCATCATTTTGATCTAAACCGGTTGAGATGCATCGCGCACCAATCACATAAGGCATCAAGAAGTTGTTCCCTGTGATATTCGACGGGGTAGAGGTGCTGGACATGAGGCCAGAAATATTCATCACAAATGTCCGCCATCCCTGATAATCCCATTGCCCGGGTATACTGCCCCTTTTGGTTATAGTGAAAAAGCGAATAGCTCGTAAAAAGCGCAAATACTCTCCCCTTGGCCGTGACCAACTGCCTAAAACACTGCTGAAGATCAAGATCGTTGGGCAAATCCCTCAATGAGATCGGATGAACAGAGGCGTTGTCTTCGGCAGCCAGCCTTGCGATCCTTTTCAAAAGGCGTTTTAAAAAACCAACCCATTTATATGGGTTTTTCAATTTTAACATGAACGCCCTGCGCGAGTAGCCTGAATCCCTTTTCGAGATGGGATCGAGTAAAATAAGGCCTTTGACGGAAGGATCCTGGGCAGCGATTTTAATACCGTTGTCGGCACCCGAGCATAGTCCCATGAGGATAAGGTTGCGCTCACCAAACTGGTTGACCAACGCCTTCTTTATAAATTGCCAGTCCAAGGCTACGGATTCGCGATTATTGAGCCCATTGCGAACCGGCGTATCGCCTTTACCGGACAAGTCTACGCGAAGGCCAATATATCCGATAGCTGCCAATCGACGGCAGGCCAGCACATTCAGCCTGAATGGCTCCCTGCGATCCAGCAGGCCCGAATTGAGCATGACGACGATGGGCGATGCCTCATCGGTCACTTCCGGCACGATTATCGTCCCCAATCCGCGGTTGCTTTCTCCGTAATAAAAAGCTCGCTCTTTCATGGTTCGAGCACCCTGCGCGCCAATGCCTCCAGGATCGGCTTCTGAGATATGAGACCGCCTTCCAGCCAGTTGTAAGTCAATCCAGGATAATCGCAATTGGCGTGCCGCCGCGAATGATAAATCGACTTATCTGTTGTAATAACAAATGTTTGGGCCGCGTTTTCAATCAGTGTCATTGCCGCCATGTCGCTTCTCATGGCCGCTGGCAACCGGAAGTATTCGTATGCGATTTTTTCCAATGGCTGGTTGATCTGCCGGGCGATCTGCCGGTGCCTCCGCTTGAGCCGGTGGTTTACCTTCTCCAACCATTTCTGATAGGCGACACCGTTTTCTACAGGATCCCAGAAAACGTATCGCTTGATCCGCCTGTGGTTGATATTCGATGCCAAGGTCGCGCCAAATCGCACACCTAAAAGCATCACCTCGCTGGCGCCGCTCAGATCCAAGCCTTCTTCAATCGCAGTAAAAACACCATCTTTCCAGGTATCCAATGAAGCCTGCTGGAGCAATCCCTGCGAGTCGCCGGTGCCGAAATAATCAAAGCGCAATACATGAACACCTTCCTCGGCACAGGTATTGGACAGATCGACCAGCGCCTTGTAGCACCTCTGGTATTCCTCAAAAAACGGCGGGCAAATAACCACCAGCCGCGTTGAGCCCATATCGGCGGATGGATGATAGCACCCGTATAATTGGTCGTTATTGAAGAAAAAGGCTTCGATCATATAAAATACTCGTACATGTGATGGCCGGTCACTTAAACAACCGGCGCCATAAGGGCTTATTTTTCGTCTGCTGAACCGCAGCGTCGGGCACTTGATTGTCCAACGGGTCTATGTTTTTAAAAAGTCTTGAGATCTCGACCGCCAGGCGGTCAATAATTTCATCTTTCACCAAAGCGCTGTCATAGTCAAATACGACCACAAAGCCGTTGGGTTGGATTCGAATCCAAAACTCGATCGGAAATTCGGTCTGCTTTCTGGGGATGTCCACTTGACTGAGTTTCAGGTCCGCCAATGCCGTGGGCCTGTTGCGAATGTCCTGGAATCCGAAACTAAAGCCCATTGCCGGTGGAAACAGCTGCTGTTCCATTGCCGTGCCTTTGACAACTTCGGCGTAACTGATATCCTGATGCTCATGAAATTCACGGAGCTGCCGGCTAATGCTTTTCACCAACACGCTAAAACCGCCCTCTTCGATCGTCACTTGGCAGGGTAGTACAGAGACAAAACTGCCGATCAACCCGATAACATCTGCGCTGTATCTGCCCGTAACCGGCAATCCCACCAATATTTCGGACTGGTTGAAAAGTTGACCCAAGGCCTTGACGAAAGCCGCGAACAAGAATTCGTGCGGCCTCAATTGGTTGGCGGCGCAAAAAACTTCGATCTGTTCTAGGGTCGACTCCGGGTAGCGATGCTCGCGTCTTTTGCACAGCCCCTGCTCAAGGGTACTGTTGAACAAATCGGTTTTGGGGCCTGCTTCCAGGGCAGCGGCATGAAAATCAAGATGCGCCCGATCGACATCGCGGGAAGCGCACCAGTGGGTATAATCGCGAAATTCAAATGACAAAAGATTGGAAGTAGGCGAGCGTTTCTGCAGGAAAGCTTTATATACAGCCTCCAGTTCGCCTAGCAGTACGTCGAACGACCAACCGTCGAAAATGAGTTGATGGGGCACGATAGTGAACAGGTATTTCCAATCAC
>JABDRH010000375.1 GCA_013041835.1 Desulfatitalea sp.
CTCGCTGAGACGCAGCGAGGTGGCCACTGAGCCTGTCAGGGCGGTGATGATCTCCGGCCGGTCGGCGTGGTTTTTCAGCATGCGGGGATCGGCATCCGAGTCGGCCACCACTCGGCCGTTGGTCAGAACCACCGTCATACGGGTGTGGACATTGCGCATGATGTGTTTGCAGAACAGATCCAGGGGGGCGGCCTGCAAGGGCTTGAGATAGGGCTTGAGCTGGGGTGTCAACAAGCGCGCCTGACGCAGCAGATCCTCTCGGGTTTGGGCCATGTAGAAGCTACGCGTGGCGTGAGAGGCGTACCATCCCGTTGCCAGCAAGGCCCCAAGAACCAGAAGCACGAATGAGGGGTAGAGCTGCCAGATGAGGCGTTTGCGTTTCACCATACCAAGACACCCGATAGATGGCGCACAAGTGCAAGCCGGTTTTCGGCGGGCGAGCCGCTGCCATGCAGCGTTAGGGCCGTTCCTTGAATCGATACCCCACGCCGCGCACCGTCTCTATCAAATGGCCGTAATCGCCAAGTTTTTTTCGCAATCCCACGATTTGAACATCCACGCTGCGGTCGGTCACCGGGTAGTCCACGCCCCTTACGGCATCCACGATTTGCGTACGGGTGAAAACCCAGCCGGGCCGTGCAGCGAGAAGGGCAAGTACTTGAAATTCAGTGTAAGTCAGGTCGACGGGCTGATTGTCGATATACAGGCTGCGGCGGCCGCGGTCGATCATCAAGCCGTGAATGTGAATCATCTCATCATCGGGAATAATGGGCACGGTCCGGCGCCGAAACACTGCGCGCACCCGGGCCAGGAGTACCCGCGGGCTGAACGGCTTGGTCACATAATCGTCGGCGCCCATTTCCAGTCCGGTGACCACATCCACCTCTTCTCCCTTGGCGCTGAGCATGAGCACAGGAATTTTGGCGGTTTTGGGATCGTTTTTCAAACGCCGCGTCAATTCCAGGCCGTCGATACCCGGTAGCATCAGATCGAGCAGCAACAGGTCAATGGGCATCTCTTTGACAATGCGCCAGGCATCTTCACCGGTTTCGGCGCAGAGCACATCATAGCCTTCGCGGCCCAAGTGAAATCGAACAAGTTCCAGAATATCCTCTTCATCATCCACCACCAAGATGCTCTCTTTTCCCATGAACTCAGCCTCTTTTTGAAGTTGGCGACATGCTCCAAACCGTCCGGATTGGATGTCAACCTACCCTATTCACGTGCATGTTAGAATAGTGTTAGGGCGCATGCAAAACGAAGTTCACACGTTAGGCGCCCGGATTTAGCTCATATTTGTTCGAGATAAGGCCTCAAAGCCGTTTACACGCAAAGGGGTAAAAGTGGTGAAAGCAGTAGCCGCCCGGATCGCTGTACATCATTTCGGTTTCGGCCATGCAAGTGCCGATCATTTCACGGGAGACCTGTTCGTAATCCGGTCGCTGTTCCTCTTCTTTTTTGCACGGCAGGCATACGGGTTCGTGGTCGTATACCGACAGGATGCGCTGATCGTTAGGATCCAGTGTCTTGCTGCAGCGTTGGCAGGCCAACGCGCAGGTCAGTTTTTCTTGCCATTCGTCCATATATTCAATCCTCATCTCTGGGGACAAGTAAGATCGGTCCATTAGCATCTTCTTCGTCCCTAAGTTAACGGCAGCAAACGCTAACCCAAACAACGCCGCCAATGTTAGCCACTCCCTGCCAAGGAATCAATAGCTGTGTCGGCGGCCAATCCGGTATGCGCCAAGCCAAGAAAGGAAATAAAGCGCCGGGCTTTTTGCTTGACATCCCATCATCGTCACACCAACTTATCCTATTTTACAGCACTCAACCTTGGGGCTTGATTTGAACCTGCTCAACATTGCCGCCATCGCCGTGGCCCTTGCCATGGATGCCTTTGCCGTAGCCCTTGCCGCCGGGATCAAGCTGGGCCGCATCGATTTTCGCCAAAACTTTCGCCTGGCCTGGCACTTTGGTTTTTTTCAGGCGGCCATGCCGGTCGCAGGCTGGGCCGCGGGCCTGACGGTGCGCAACCATATTGAACGCTTCGACCACTGGGTGGCTTTCGCCCTATTGGCTTTTGTTGCCCAGGGCATGCTGCGGGAAGGATTCAAACCATCTGCAAAACAGGGCACGTTTCGTGATCCCACCCGCGGGCTGACCATGGTGATGTTGGCCCTGGCCACCAGCCTGGATGCATTGGCGGTCGGATTGAGTCTGTCCATGATTCAGGTCGCCATCTGGACGCCGGCCCTGATCATCGGCATTGTGGCCGCGGGCTTTACCACCGTTGGCCTGCATTTAGGAAAACGCTTTGCAAAAGCCAACAAGCTTCGGTGCTATGCCGATACCATCGGCGCTGTGGTACTGATCGCCATCGGATTCAATATTCTATATGAACATGGGGTGTTCGGCTGAAACGCGATGCATATATGCACGCCGTTGCCGTCTTTCAGCCGCAACATGAAAATGCGATCCTGCCAGGGATGCCATGCGTAACCGCCTTAGGCTTCTCGTTGCCGCTCGATCGTAATTTCCATGAAGGTACGGAAAAGCGCCACCGTTAAAAACAACTCCAGCAAATAGGCACCCGAGATAATGGCGATTTTGATCACACCGATGCTTGCGCTGGCCAGGACATGTTGGTTGATCAGGAGCAACAACATAAGAATGGGTGCGTATGTAACGGCGAGGACGGCCAATATGAGCCAGAAGTGGCCGGCCGTTGCCAGAGTGCTTTTTTCCAGCGCCTCCCTCGGCCGCATGTTGAAGAGAACGAGGTAAAACTCGGCAAAACACAGGCGCACCATTATCCAGATGCCGGGCAGGATGAACATGCTCAGCCCCATTACAATGAGTATGGCCTTGAAGACACGCAGCATCAATAAAGAGCCCCACTGGGGCAGGGCCGCCATGATCAGCTCCATATTGCCGGGGTCCTCCTGCTGGGCCCGCCTGGACATGAGGCGGATCAAAACCGCCGTATAGATAGGATAGGTGAACAGGTCGACGATGAAATGCATCACCAGGGCCGCATAATTTTCCGGGTAGGCTCGGGCCAGGACGTACTGGAGGGTGGCCGTGAGTATGAGAAACGGCAGGCACAGCGTGGCTATTTGTGTAAAATGACGGACATAGAAAGTGATGGCGTCTGTGACGATCAGTTGTACGGTGCCGGCCAGGGGAGCGTTTTGCATCCTCTCATCCATTTCGTCATTGGGTGTTAAAAGCGCATGCTTATCATGACTGGCGCAAACTGCCAACCCAGACATATTTGTATTGACAACTTGACAACCACATGCCATTTTATTGCATAGACCTGCAACTTCGGAAGGCATGATGCTCAATCCCAATGCGCCCATACCGCTATACCGCCAACTGGCCGACCGGTTGGCCGCCATGATTCGCGCTGGTGAATACACCGCCGGTAGCCGAATTCCGTCCGAACATCAGATGGCGGCCCATTACGACGTAGGGCGACCGACCATTCGCCAGGCGGTTGACGTGCTGGTACGCAGGGGGTTGCTGTCACGCAAGCGTGGCTCGGGCACCTTTGTCTGTGAACCATGGCAGGAGGTTGACCTGTTCTCCCTCGACGGAACGGGTGCCGCATTTCGTAAAACTGGGCGGCCGGTGACGATTCGCATGTTGACGCCGGTGGTTCGGCGACACATTGACGGACCCAGCGAAAATCCCTTTCAGGGCACCAGCGCCTACACCCTCTCCCGGCTCACTTGCGTGGAAGACGATCCCGTGCTGGTGGAAACCATCCACTTGCACGCCGGCTTGTTCGACGGCATCGATCGAATGGACTTGACGGGTCGCTCCCTGTCGGCCATTGCCGAAGCGCATTTCTACCTAAGGCCGGTCGGCGGTCGCCAGAGCTTCCGTGTCGCCCCTGTGGATGGTGAAACGGCCGCCCTCTTACAGCTTCCCGTCCGAACGCCGGTCCTGTGGGTCAGCCGCTGGCTTCATTTTCTCCAGATTGAAAATGGCGTTTATGCCCAACTGTGGTGCCGCACGGACAGATTTGTCTTTTCCCAAACCATCGGAGGAACCGGTTATGCATAAGCGCGGGTACCATGACCAATTCGGCGGGGCTTACCTGCCTGAGATTCTGACCACTACATTTGACGAGTTGGAAGAGGCTTTCGAGGCGGCCAAAGCCGATCCGGACTTTTGGGATGACTATTGCCGCCTGATGGCCAACTACTCGGGACGCCCCACGCCGCTTACCTTTGCGGAAAGGCTGACGGCCCATTTCGGCGGCGCCAGAATCTACATCAAACGCGAGGACCTCAACCATACCGGCGCCCACAAGGCCAACAACGTCATGGG
>JABDRH010000389.1 GCA_013041835.1 Desulfatitalea sp.
ATGTCACTGTTCATCGGCGGTCTCTCGTTTGCCGACCCGCACCTGACGTCCTTTGCCAAGTTGGGCATTTTATGTGGCTCGGTGCTCTCGGCCGGCGCCGGTATTGCGGTGTTGGCCACCAGCGAAAAGGTGCCGTAAAAGACAGGATCGAATGGACCACGACACGCTTTTTGAGCCGAAGCTGTTTTTCGATCCCCATCGCAAGGGTGAAGCCGTGGCAAGCGATGGAGAACCCTTGGCAACGCGGGATCATACATCCTCTGGCTTTTGCACCTTCGGGGGAAGCGAACCGGCAATCGGTCTGCGCCACCGGGTATCAAAGCCCATCTGCTTTAACACCTGCATGCTCTCGTCCAGGTGCAAGCCCACATGGGCGACGCCATGGCTGTCATCCCCGGGGACGACGGCAATGTTCATCCGACGCACCTGGTTTAGAATCGTCCGGCTCAGGTATGGCTCCATGGCCCCTTTGCGCAAAGCGGCCACGTTGAAATCCAATATCAAACCCAGGGATTGCACCAGCGCCAGATTGCGCTGGATACGTTCCTGCACCGATGGATAGAGCAGGGTGCGCCGATAGGCTGAATCGAAGATGCGAATCAGGTCAAAGTGCCCCACCACCTGGGGGCGCAGCGCTTGAATCAGCGCGTACTGGCGGTCGTAGTAACGACAGTAGAGGTCTTCAATGCCGCCTGCGGCATCGCGGGCTTCTTGATACCGGGCCTCGTTGTAATCAAAGGCAATGCCGTCGGTATGATGCACACTGCCCACCACGAAGTCCGGCGCGTGCCGAGCAATGAGGTGTCGCGCCGCTTCGATGGCGCCGGGTGTGTCTTCGGTCTCAAAGCCCACCAGAATGTCGAGGCGACCGGCATAAGCGTTTTGCAGACGCCGCGCTTCGGCGATGTAGCGGTCAAAGCGTTGGGCCATGGCCGCTGCCGTGAGTCCGGCCTGTTTCTCTTCGGGGTAAAGAAAGCGGTCGTGGGTGGGCGGCATATGCTCGGTGATGCCCACCCATGAAAAGCCCTTTTCCATATAGGCCGACACCACGGCCTCCAGGGTATCGGCGGCATGGCTGCAAAATTGTCCGCTGTGGCCGCCGTGAACCGATACGCGTTGCATTTTGGGTGTTGTCATATATTTTCCTTTATTGTCCCTTGATACATGTTCAACGATTGACGTAGTGTTTGTTCATGAAAGGATATATCTCATGAGAACCATGCAAACAACTTTTGCATCAAGCACGCCGGGTTTGATCCTGCTGTTCGTTGGCTGCTTGGCCGTTGCCTGCAGCAGTGGCGACGATACCGTCGCTATCCGCAAATTGATCGATGAGGGTGCCCGTCTGGCGACCGAACAGCAGATCGGCGACTTGATGCGCCTGACCAGCACAGATTTTACGGCGCTTCCGGGCGGCTACGACAACAAACAACTTAAAGGGGTGCTCTTTGCCGCTTTTCGGCACTACGGGGCGTTCAAGATCCGGTACCCCCGGCCTTCGGTGGAATTGGCTGAAGACGGCGGTCATGCCGGTGCGACCATCCACTTCATGATCGTGAGCAAAGACAGGCAGGTCCCCGGTCTCAAGGAGCTTTACGACAATCCCGGCCAGTGGATTGAAAAGGCTGGAGAGATCGCAGACCTCTATCAACTGAAACTGGATCTGGTGAAACCCTCCGCAGGTTGGCAAGTGCGACGTGCCGAGTTGGAGGGGTTCAAGGGCTTTGGTTTTTAATCGTCTTTTTGGGGAGAATTCAGCGGCATGAATAAAATTGAGCACGTCGAACGGGTGTTGGCAAAGGATGCGGTCGATTATCCACCGGTTAGCATGTGGTATCATTTCGGTCTCCAACACGGCGGCGGCGAAGCGTTCGCCCGCGCCACCCTCGATTATTTCAATTACTATGATTACGACTTCCTCAAGGTGATGAACGACTACTTCTACCCGCCGCCGCCGGACTTGATGGCGGTGCGCACCCGCGCGGATTTGGAAAGGCTGACCCGTTTCGATGTGGCCGGCTCGGCATGGCAGGAGCAATTCAAGGCCATCCGGATCATCGCCGCCGAGTTGAAAGGCAGGGCCTTTTTCATCGACACGGTTTTCGATGCCTGGCAGTGCCTCAACCGCAACATTGCGGCGGAAAACATGCAGGTGTTGATGGAAAATGAACCGCAAGCCCTGTTGGCGGCCTTGGACCGGGTGAGCGACAACCTCATTGATTACTGTCGAACCGTTCTGAGCATGGGCGCCGCCGGCATTTTTCTATCCATGCCGGCAGGCTCGGAGATCCTTTCACGCGAGCAGTTTCTATCTTTTGTCAAACCCTTCGCCGAAAAAGTGCTCGCCGTTATTCAACCCCTGGCGATTATGAATACACTGCACGTCCACGGCAAGGATCTGTTTTTCCATGAGTGTCTCGATTTGCCAGCGCACATCTTCAACTGGTGGGACCGCGGTCCGTCGGGCCCCTGCCTGGAATGGGTGCGCGAGCGCATCCCCGGATGCGTCATGGGCGGTATCGACCAGACCCTCGTGGCGCGCCGCACGCGCGCCTTTCTCACCGACCATGTGCGCGAGGCGATGCGGCTGGGCGGTAACCGCCGCTTCCTGCTGGCCAACGGCTGCACCATAGACGCCTGGGTGTACCCGGGCGCCTTGCAGACCATCGTGACGACGGCAAGAACGGGGTCGGAAAAAATAGGGCATTGAGAAGAATCATGTCGTTTATGTTTTCCAGGCCACCGATCGATACTCTTATTTGATGAGATGATGATTGCGAACCGATCATTTTTAGGAGGATGGGCATGCAGTGGCAGGCGCACTTCAGCATTGGTGATCCTGAAATCGACCGCCAGCATCAAAATCTATTCACCATGGTCGAACATCTAAAACGTTCGCTGAACACCAACGCCATGTATGACAACATGGGCAAGGCCCTTAAATTTATGGTGGAATATACAAACAGCCACTTCGAAAAAGAAGAGGCCTACATGCAGGCCATCGCCTATACGGGTCTGGCGTCGCACCGGGAGTTGCACCGCAACCTGGCGCGCGAGGTGCAAAACATCCTGTTGAAAATCAAGCAGGACAAGCATGTGTTTCCCACGGAACTAATCAACTTGACTACCGAGATGCTGCTCGACCATACTTTGGTGGAAGATCTGAAAATCAGGCGGCACCTTCAGGAGGCGACCCGTGCGCAGGAGGCGTCGCGCCTGGAGATGTTTCGACAATTCAGGCAGACCACCGCCGGGGCCTTGGACCAGGTGACCCGATTGCATCAAAAGGAAACTGTCACCGAAGCGGCCTATCAAGATAAAAAACAGGCGCTGTTGAAGGCATTTGTCCGGATCGAGCCCCCCATCCCCATGGAGG
>JABDRH010000394.1 GCA_013041835.1 Desulfatitalea sp.
TACCTATACCGAGCCCACCATTTACTTCGAATTTGCTTTTGAAACCGCAAAAATCGCCCATGCCCGGGGACTAAAGAATGTCTTTGTCAGCAACGGGTACATGCCGCCCGAAGCCCTGGACATGATCGCGCCTTACCTGGATGCCGCCAATGTGGATCTAAAGGCGTTTACCGATGACTTTTACCGGGTGCAGTGCGGTGCGCGCCTGAACCCGGTAAAAGAGACCCTGCGGCGCATGAAAGCCGCGGGCGTCATGGTGGAGGTAACCACCCTGATCATTCCCGGCCTGAATGACGCCCCGGACGAATTGCAGCAGTTGGCTGCCTTTCTATCCGAAGGGCTTGGGCCGGATACCCCCTGGCACATCAGCCGCTTTCACCCTACATACCAACTCACCGATCGATCGGTCACACCGATGGACACGCTGCGCGGTGCGCGGGATATCGGGCAGGCGGCCGGGCTGCGCTACGTCTATATGGGCAATGTGCCCGGTGAGCAAGGGGAGAGCACTTTATGCCACCAGTGCGGCGAGATGCTGATCGAAAGATGGGGATTTCAGGTGCGGCGCAACCGGATCGACAGCGGCTGCTGTCCCAAGTGCCGTACTGAACTGTCTGGTATCGGAATGTAAATCCCAATGTTGAACCCGCCAAAGGGCTGCATATCCGCCGTTGCCAAGGGGTCACAGTAGCTCACTGCGGCTTCGCCATCGATTCTGGAGCCCTTCGGCTTTTTCAGCTTGGGGTTATGTTTGCTGCCCTGAACCGGCTATAAAATCCAGAATCGCTCGCATCAGCGCATTGGACTGCGCAATCAGATCCGCCCGGCGGCGAATTTCCTCCGGCCGTTGAATGTAGGCCGCGGGCACGAGTTCATGGCTGCAATGCCGGATCAGGGCTTCGATGCTCTCACGGGACGACTCTAAATGAAACTGCAATCCCACGGCGCCTGGCGGATGCCAGAAAGCCTGGTGCCGGCATGCGTCGCTTTGGGCCAGATGAACAGCGCCGGATGGTAATTCAAACGTGTCTCCATGCCAGTGAAATGCAAAGAAGCGATCCGGAATAACGCTTTCCAGGCGTGTTCCAAGGGCGTCCGTGGCCCGCGTCACTGCGTGCCACCCGATTTCCTTGTGGCGGTTCGGATAGACTTTGGCGCCCAGCACGTCGGCGATGAGCTGAGCGCCCAGGCATATGCCCAGAACCTTTTTTCCCGCTTTCAAGGCGCTCTCGATGAAGTGTTTCTCCCTGGTCAGCCAGTGATGTTCAGGCGTGTCGTGCACGCCCATGGGGCCGCCCATGATCACCAGAAAGTCGAAGGCGTGCATATCCGGCAGGGCTGCATCGGTGTAAAGCGGTGTCGCTGAAAGGGCGTGGGCGCGGTTTTGCACCCAGTTCGCAATATGGCCAAGTCCTTCAAAGGGGACGTGTTGCAGGTAGTGAACGCGCATGTTCTGATCCTTTTTTGAATGCATCGGCAGGTTCCATGCTCTTGGCGCAGGTCTATGGGCAATGCATAACGCCGATTATGTAAATTGATCCGGCAATGCCATGTATCGCCGCGCCTCCGAGGCTTTGCCGCGTTTGAGGCACCCTTGGGCGTATATCCGGCACTTATGCCTGAGCATGTCCAGCGCCGCACCTCTTTGGGGCTGCGTGAGCAGCGGCTGGCCGAGAACCTTTAAAATAGCCGCGATGCGGTACTTATCAAGCTCGGGCATGCACGAAAGCTGGTCCGCGTGGCCGCCGTGTTTGATGATCAACGGTGTATCGATAAGCCCGACAGGATACTGCCAGGTGATGCGCAGCCAAAGGTCGTAGTCCTCGCAGGCCGGCAGCGTTTCGTCGAAGAGGCCCACCTCTTCCAGGAGATGGCGTTGGATCATTACGGCCGATGGACTGACGAGGCATAACGGCAGGGATTTTTCAAAAATCATGCCGGCCTGTTTTTGATGCCGTTGCTTGGGATTGACCCGTTGGCCGTTGCGAATCCAGATCTCCTCCGTCTGGCAGATCATCATTTGCGGATGCGCCATGAAATAGGCGACTTGCGTGGCAAGCTTTTCAGGCAGCCAGGTGTCGTCCGAGTCGATCAAGGCGAGCCATTCACCGCGTGAGGCCAAGATACCGTGGTTGCGTGCGGCGCTGACGCCGTTGTTTTCAGTGGTGATGACCGTGATCCGGGCACCATACCCACGCAGCCGTTCGGCCGTGCTATCCGTTGACCCATCGTCCACCACGATCAGCTCGAAATGGGGATAGCTCTGTTCGAGCACGGAATCGATGGCCCTGGTCACCATCGTTGCGCGATTGTACGTGGGCAGTACCACGGAGACATGGGGCAGGGTCCGGGATCGGCTTGATTTCGATCGCAAGGTTGACATTTGTTCCTAATTGGCTCTATTTTTTAAAGTTCCATATTATCGGGGTCGGGCCACATTCATTTGAAAACGCCCGATCTATAGAACGTACCGTGGCACGAGTCAATCGACACACTCCTCATTTTTTTTGCCAACCAACAATGCCCAACCACAGGAGGAAGCAATGAAAAAATCGTTTGTATTGACGATCAGCATTTGTTTCTTGATGTTTGCCGCTTGCAGCAGCGATAAACCGGTTGAAACCGGCGGGGAAGCAAAAACCAGCGGCCAAACCACCTTTGTTACCATCGGTACGGGCGGTATTACCGGCGTCTATTATCCAACAGGCGGTGCCATCGCCAACATGGTCAATAAAAAGCGCGACACCTATAACATTCGCTGTACAGTGGAATCTACCGGCGGTTCCGTATTCAACGTCAACGCCGTCATGGCCGGCGACCTGGAATTTGGCGTGGTGCAGTCGGACCGGCAGTATCAGGCGGTCAAAGGCATGGCCGAGTGGCAGCAAAAGGGGCCCCAAGAAGACTTGCGGGCGGTGTTCAGTATTCATCCTGAATCCGTCACCCTGCTTGCCGCCGTGGACGCCGGGATCAACGATATTCGAGACCTGAAGGGCAAACGGGTCAATATCGGCAATCCCGGATCCGGACAGCGCCAAAACGCCATTGATGCGTTGGAGGCCGTTGGCATCAATTACGAAACCGACCTGGCCGTGGAAAGTATCAAGG
>JABDRH010000395.1 GCA_013041835.1 Desulfatitalea sp.
GTGTCAACGTCACCCTGACGCCCCATGATCGTGATGCGCCGGTTCGGGAATGGCTGGCCGGCGCGGCTGACAGTGTGGTGGTTACGGGTCCGGCTGACCAGATGAACGTCCATTTGCATACCACGGATCGTGCGGCCCTGCGTGTCGGCCTGGATACTTTGGGAAGGGTGGTCAACTGGTCTGAAGCGCGCATCGTTTCCACGGCCCGACGATACGATCAGGGCGATCAGGGCGTACACATCATGACCGATGCCGCTGGGTCCCTCAGCCTTTCGGACGCCCGGCAGCTCGGCGTGACCCTTTTGAACAGCTACCTGGTCGTGGGCGAACAGTCGTGGCCGGAGACGCTTTTCGATCCCGAGCGCCTTTATGCCGTCATGGTTGATGGCATAAAGGTCTCCACCGCCCAGGCGTCTCGCTACGAAAAGCACGAATCTTATTTGAGCGCCGTCAGCCGGTTTCAAAGGGTGCTCTACCTCTGTGTGGGGTCGGTTTATACGGGCAATTATGAATCCGCACAGCGCTGGAAATCGGAAAATGAACTCGGAGATCGACTTAGCGTGATCGACACCGGCGCCGCCTCGGGCCGACTGGGGCTCATCGTGACGGCCACGGCCGAATTCGCCGGTCAGGGTGCTGACGCCCAGGCAGTGCAATGTTTCGCCGAATCCACCATTTCCCAATGCCGGGAACTGGTCTTTCTGGATCAACTGAAGTATCTTGCGGCCGGCGGGCGGGTATCCAAGACCAAGGGATTTTTGGGTGATTTGCTACGCAAGAAACCGATCGTCTCGCCCACGGCCCACGGCGCAGCCAAGGTGGGCATCGTGCACAACCGCGATGAGCAACTGGCTTTCGCCCTTGACCGGCTCGACGCACAGTTTCCCACAGATGCAGCGCCCCGGGTGTTGTTGCAGTACGCCGACAACCGTACGTGGGTGCAGGATATCGTTGCGGAACAGATTCATTTCCGTTGGCCTTCGGCCAATATTACCGTCCGCCCGCTCTCATTGACCTCCGGCGCCCACATGGGGCCGGGCACGTGGGCGATGGCGTATTTGTAATTTCGGTCTCGACGGAGATGTTTGTATCCGGTGACTTTTCCAACAACCGATCAACGACACCGCCAAAGGCGGGCAGGAGTGACAATGAAGTTTCGTGGGACTTTTGCAATGGGGATGGTTTTGCTGGCCTTGTTTCTGTTCAGCGGCTGTGCTTACGTCCATTCCAAGACACCATTTGATGACGATCTGAACAATACCGATTTGGGCGAAAAGCGCGGGACGGCCGAAGCCTACAGTGTGCTTTGGCTGGTGGCTTGGGGTGATGCAAGCTATGCCGCCGCCGCCAAAAACGGCAATATCGAAGTGCTCAAGCATGCCGATCAGGAGACGCTGCAGGTATTGTTCGGACTCTACACGCGCTGGCGTGTCATTGTTTACGGAGATTGACCATGAACAGGCGTCATGCATCGGGACTTTTGCAGCAGGTCATGCCGTTGGCCGCGGTTTTTTGCCTGGTGTTGATACTCAGTGCCTGTAGCGTATTCAGGCCGGTGGGGCTGATCTACACCAATATCCGCTTGCCGTTGACGAAAAATTTAGACCGCACACCAATGCCGGTCGATGATCCACCCAGCGGCAGAGTGCTGGAAGTGCGGGAACCGGTCACGGGCCTGGGCATCTATGCCAAGGTGGATTCCAATGCCATCGGTGATATCGCCCGTGAAAACGGCATGAAAACCATATATTTTGCCGACCAGCACATTTTCAGCATATTAGGTATCTGGTCGATCAATAAGACCGTCCTATATGGCGAGTAAAAGTCTAAGCCGTTCCGAATTTACGCGCTTTGCCGTCGTGATTCCGGTTTACAACCACGGGAAAACCATCCGGACGGTGGCCTTGGCGGCGCTTGAGCTGGGTCTGCCGGTCATTGTGGTCGATGACGGATCCGATGATCAGGGGTGTGAGACTTTAGGTTCCCTCGACGGTGTGCAGGTGCGTCATCATGCTGTCAACCAGGGAAAAGGCGCCGCCCTGCTCACCGGCTTCAAGGCGGCCGCTGAAACGGCGGACTGGGCGATTACGCTGGATGCCGACGGACAGCACCTGCCGGCCGAGGCCGGCGCGCTCATAAAGGCCATGCCCGCTGAAGCCCGGCCGATCATACTGGGATGCCGCCGGCGGATGCTGGCGGCCGGCGCCCCCTGGACGAGCCGTTTCGGTCGGGGGTTTTCCAATTTCTGGATTCGCATGGCCGGCGGCCCCCGGGTGACCGACAGCCAGAGCGGTTTTCGCATCTACCCGCTGCCGGAAGTCCTGGCGCTGGGCGTACGCGCCATGCGGTACCAGTTTGAAGTCGAAGTGCTGGTCAAGGCCGGATGGTACGGCCTGCCGGTCATCGAGGCGCCGATCAGCGTGGTCTACCAGTCTCATGGCCAGCGCATTTCTCATTTTCGTCCATTCGTCGATTTCATGCGCAACACCAGCACCTTTGCGCGTTTAATCTGTCAACGGCTGTTTGGTTTGAAGCCCACCGGGCATCTTCAACGGCATTGGTAAGCGGCCCCATGCGCGAATACTTTTACAGATGGCTCTCTTTTGCTTCCAAATTCCTGGGACCGGGCTTTTTCCGGTTCATTGCCCGGTGTATCGCCGGCGGCTACTTTGTGCTCTTACCTAAACGAACCGCGGTGAGCATGCACTTTTACAGCGCGCTTTGGCCCGGGCGGCACCGGCGTTTCTACTTGGCCTGTGCATGGCGGCAATTCCAGAATTTTACATCGGTTTTTCTGGACCGTCACCTGTTGCAGCATGGCAAGACCATGACCTATACCTTCGAGGGACGGCAACATTTGCACCAAGCCCTTGAAGCGGGCCAGGGCGGGCGAGACGTAGGCGAAGTCGATCCGCAGCCCCTTGTTCTTCGGGAAGGCGAGCTGCTGG
>JABDRH010000398.1 GCA_013041835.1 Desulfatitalea sp.
AAACCCTGATCCCCAATGCCGCCTTTGTCGTCGCCGAAGGAACTTGCTCGGCATTTGGAGGCATTCCCGCTGCCGAAGGCAATCCCACCGGATCGGCAAGTGTGCGTGAATTCATGGTGGAAAACCATCTGAAGATCGAGAAACGGCTGCTGAACCTGCCCGGATGTCCGGGCCATCCCATTACCATCGTCGGCACCCTGGCTTACCTGGCTGCCAAGGGCTACCCCGATAAAATCCATGCCCGACTGCTCACGCCGGACATGTTCTTCAGCAATTCCACCCACGATGAGTGCCCCCGTTATCATTATTATGAACGTGAAGACTTTGCCACTTACCTGGGAGATCCACACGGCTGTCTGTTTAAACTGGGGTGCCTGGGCCCGTTGACCTTCAACCAATGCCCGCATCGGCAATGGAACAGCGGCATCAACTGGTGTATCCGGGCCGCCGCGCCTTGTATCAGTTGCAGCAGTCCAGAATTCGCCAAGCACAAGAACCTGGCCTTTTACCGCAAAAGCGAGCAGTACCTGAACCGGGCAGTCATGCCTTAAGAAGGGTAAGGCGAAATGTCGCACAACAATGATAGCCAAAAGCAAATTGATATTTGCAGTATTTTGGAAAAGGCCGCCGGAACATACGATTGTCCCAGGAAAAGTCATTTATGAAACTGCATACCAAGCTTATCCTCTCCATTGCGATCGGCCTTGTGGCGATCGTGGCATTGGCCCAGATGCTTCAATACCGAACAGTATCGGGCCTGATATCCGAGCAGTCGCGCTTTAACACCGATCTGCTTCACGAGCGAGAAAAAGACTCCGCCCTGACGATTTTCCACAGCATCGAGCAGATCATCGCCGGATCTTTGGAAAGGGGGGAAATGGGCAAATTCAACCGTTTTCTGGAAACCCAGAAAACGGTTAACGGACTATTGGAAGTGTCTCTTTTCGACAGAACCGGAAAAGTCACCCATTCCTCACACAGCGAATTCGTCGGCAAAGTGCTTCCCGAAGAAATCAAAGAACGCCTGTTGAGCGACCACACCATTTTATTTCGCGAAGCAAAAGGCGTTATGGAAATTTATCAGCCCCAAATGGTCACCAATGACTGCGTACGCTGCCATCTGGATTGGACCGTCGGTGAAATGGGTGGCGCGACACATCTGCGAATGTCTCTGACGGCGTTGTCGTTGGCCCAGGAGCGAATCAGTCAGACCGTGAAAAGCCTAAACCACGCAGCAATACGCAATTCGGCCGTGTCCGTCTTCTGTGTCGTGCTGTTACTGGTCTTTTTACTTTACTTTCTG
The DNA here is from genome assembly GCA_013041835.1 of Desulfatitalea sp. Classification (GTDB taxonomy): domain Bacteria; phylum Desulfobacterota; class Desulfobacteria; order Desulfobacterales; family Desulfosarcinaceae; genus Desulfatitalea. The sequence continues at coordinate 1,304 of JABDRH010000398.1, forward strand.
GTAAAGAAATTCATTGCGTGTCCCCTGGCGCGAATAAATAAAATTTTCAGAGACATTGCCGATGGCGAAGGGGACCTAAAGGCCAATATTGATATCGTTTCCAAGGATGAAATCGGTGAACTGGCACAATGCTTCAACACGTTTATCGGAAAGTTGCGAGCCTTGGTAAATGATATCGCGGTCAATTCGGCCAGTCTCAATGATGATGCGAGCGGATTGTCCGAACTGTCTGAAAACATGAAAAACAGCGCTGATGTCGTTTCCGGAAAAGCCGGTATCGTAACCCAGGAAACCAATACAATGAGCACCAGCGTCACCTCTTTGGCAGCCACCATGGATCAAGCGACCTCCAATCTGCATCTGATCTTCACCGCAGCGGAACAAATGACGGCTACCATCAGGGAAGTGGCCAGTCAGGCTGAAAAGACACGTCTTATTTCCCAACAAGCCGTCACTCAAACCAAAACGACTTCTAAAAAAGTAGTCGATTTGGGAACGGTCGCCGCGAACATCGAAAAGGTCACCGATACCATCAACGACATTTCCGCTCAAACAAATTTGTTGGCCTTGAATGCCACCATTGAAGCTGCCCGCGCCGGCGAGGCCGGCAAAGGATTCGCCGTGGTGGCGAACGAAATCAAGGAACTGGCCCGACAAACGGCTTTGGCCACGGAAGAGATAAAGGAGAAAATCAGCGGTGTTCAAGTTTCCACCGAAGGAACGGCCTTGGAAATTCAGGAAATCATGAAAATCATCCACCAAGTAAACGATACCGTTACGACATCGGCGGCGGCCATCGAGGAACAATCCGCCACCACCAACGACATTGCGAACAGTGTTGGTGAGGCATCCCAAGGACTTCAGGGGGTCAGTGAAAATCTGAACCGGTTTTCCAAAAGCCTCGAAAACATGGCTCAGGATATGGGCGATATGGATTTGCAAACCGAGAAAATGGACCAAAACAGCGCCATGGTTAAACAGCGCGCCAATGATATGACCCATCGGGCAAGCATGCTGGCAGATCTGGTGGGGCGCTTTAAGGTATAAGGGCGTCGGTAAAAAATGATTCCTCCCCTTCCCGTATAACTTATATTGTCAATAAAAACAGAGGATAAGAACGACTGTTATTTTTAAACCGCTGCAAATCAGGGATCTGTAAATCAAAATCACAAATCAAAGTGTGACCCCAGGCTCCCCCAGGCTCCAGGCTCATTTGTCAACGGTGAAAAAGGCCGATTTGCACTTGACACAGTCTGGCGGCCTCTGATAACTGAATGGATAACTGAATGAGTATTCATTCATGTGGTTTGTTGCTCATCTCGCACATTCGCGTTGGTCGTGCTGGGTTCTTCGGCAATATTACAAAATATCGGAATGAGGAGGGATCATGCCTACAAAAATCAGACAGGCAGCGGTCATCGGATCCGGCATTATGGGCGGTGGCATTGCCGCTTTGTTGGCCAGCGCCGGTGTCAAGACGCTATTGTTGGATATCGTACCGCCTGGCATCAAGGATGAAGAGAAAGACGATTCCAAAGCCCGCAACCGAATTGTGTCGGCCGGCTTGGAGGCGATTCGTAAAAGCCAACCGGCCGCCCTGATGCATCCGGGCGATGTGGATCGTATCAGTACCGGTAACCTCGAAGATGATTTCGACAAGCTGGCCGGTTGTGACTGGATCATAGAAGTGGTGGTGGAGCATCTGAAAATCAAACAGGATCTTTTAAAACGCATCGAGACGGTGCGCCAACCGGATGCGATTGTATCTTCCAATACTTCCGGCATCCCGCTCAAGGCCATGAGCCAAGGGCTGGGCGACGGGTTCAAGCAGCATTTTCTGGGCACCCATTTTTTCAATCCCGTGCGTTATATGAAGTTGTTGGAGCTGATTCCGGGTGAACAGACACTGCCCGAAGTGCTTCAATTCATGGCTGAGTACGGTGAACGCCAACTGGGCAAAGGCATCGTCTGGGCCAAGGATACCCCCAATTTCGTCGCTAACCGCGTCGGGGTGCAAGGCTCCATGCGCTCCATGCAGCTCATGTCGGAACATGGACTGAGCATTCCGCAGGTCGATGTCTTATTCGGCCCGGCCATGGGCAGGCCCAAGACCGGCGTGTTCAAGACCATCGATCTGGTGGGGTTGGATGTGCTCGCCCATGTAGCCCGCAATACCCATGCGCTGGTGACCGGGGATGAGGCGCGCGATTCGTTCATTCTTGCCGATTTTGTTCAGAAGATGCTTGACAGCGGAATGCTGGGCAAAAAGACCAATGGCGGTTTTTACAAAACCGAGCTGACGCCCGAATGGGAGAAGATCCGCAAGGTATTGGACCTGGAGACCTTCACCTATAAGGTATATGATCCACCCGATTTCCCTTGCCTGGCCGCCGCCAAAAAGACCAAAACAGAAGAACAGAAGATACAGACCATGGTCTTTGGTGACGACAAGGGGTCCAAATTCGTGTGGCAGGTGGTGGCCGAAGGACTGATTTATGCCGCCAACCGCATTCCGGAGATCGCCGATACGATTGTCGCGGTGGACAACGCCATGCGTTGGGGGTTCGGCATGGCGTATGGCCCTTTCGAGAGTTGGGACCTGATGGGCGTCGCCCGCGTGGTGGCGCGCATGGAGGCCGAAGGTATGCCGGTGCCGACCAAAATCAAGGAAATGCTGGCGGCCGGCCATACGGCTTTCTACAAAACAGAGAACGGCCGGCGTCTTTTTTACGATTTTGCCGGCAAAGGCTACAAGCCTATTGAAACCAGCGAGATCATGATCTCCCTGGCCATGCTGAAAAAGGAAAATGGCGTGGTGTTGGGCAATGCTTCGGCATCGTTGGTCGATCTGGGCGACGGCGTCTTTTGCGCCGAGTTCCATACCAAGATGAATGCCTTGAACGATCAGGTTATCGGGTTTCTTGAACAGGCGCACGATTACGTGGATGCCAACGGCGTGGGGCTGGTCATCGGCAATCAGGCCGGTGGAATGCCCGGTGCTTTCTCAGCCGGAGCCGACTTGGTTCAGATGAAAACGGCGGCTTCCCAAGGCGCCTTTGCCGATATCGAAGCCATTGTCAAGCGGGTGCAGGATGTGGTCCAGCGCAGTCGCTACTGCAGCTACCCTGTGGTGGCGGCGCCTTTTGGCCTGGCCCTGGGCGGCGGCTGCGAAATTTGCCTGGGCGCCGATCGCATCGTGGCCCACGCCGAATTGTATATGGGGCTGGTGGAGATCGGTGTCGGCCTGGTGCCCGGCGGTAGCGGCTGCTCTTCCCTGTGGCGCAAGATCATGGAGAACATTCCGGCTTCGGTGAGCGATGTCGAGCTGACCCAGTTTTTCATTCCGGTCTTCCAGACCATTGCCATGGCACAGGTTTCCACTTCGGCGGCCGAGGCGCGTGACCGGGGATTCCTGGGGCCCAGGGACCGCATCGTTTTCAATCGTGACCATCTCATCGGCGAGGCCAAGAAAGAGGTGTTGCGCATGGTCGATGACGGATATGCGCCGCCGGTCAAACGCCCGATCCGCGTCATGGGCGAGGCGGCCATCGGCATGGCGAATGCCGAGCTGCTCAACATGACGACCGCCGGCTATATCAGCGAGTATGATGCCTATCTGGCCGGTCGCATCGCCTTTGTCTTGGGCGGCGGCCAGAGTCGAACGGGAAGCTATGTCAGCGAGGATACCCTGCTGGCCATTGAACGCAGCATCTTCGTGGCGCTGACCAAACAGGAGAAAACCATGGCGCGGATTGAGCATATGCTCAAAACCGGCAAGCCGCTGCGCAACTGATTCCCGTTTGGCGCGATATGAACCGAATCATCCAACGCATCATTGGAGGGATAGCATGAAAGACGCATATATCGTCAGCTCGGTCCGTACCCCCGGTTGCAAGCGGGCCAAGGGCGCTTTTAAAGATACACTGCCGCTGGACCTGATCGCTTTTATCATGAAAAGTTCGGTGGAAAAGATTTCCCAACTCGATCCCCATGACATCGACGACGTCTTGGTGGGCTGTGCGTTTCCCGAAGCCGAACAGGGGTTGAACATCGGCCGCAACGCCGCCAAGATCGCCGGTTTTCCCGATCATGTTCCGGGCGTCACAGTCAACCGTTTCTGTGCTTCGGGCCTGGAGGCCATTGCCGATGCGGCCTTGCGCATCATGACCGGCTGGGCCGATGTCACCATCGGTGCCGGCGTGGAGTCCATGTCTTACGTGCCCATGGGCGGCACTTTGCCCCGGCCTTATCCTGACCCCGAAAAAAAGCAGATCGCCCAGTTCATCTCCATGGGCGCTACCGCCGAGAATGTGGCCAACCGTTACAAGGTTTCCCGCGAGCAACAGGATGAATTCGCCTACAACTCCCACATGAAGGCCGCCTCAGCCCAGAAAGAGGGTCGTTTTACAGAGATCGTGCCCACTCCGGCCGCCAAGTTCGTGCTTCAGCCGGACGGCACACCGAAGCGCGATACCTTCATTCAGAAGGTCGATGACGGCGTTCGCGCCGATACTACCATCGAAGGTTTGAGCAAGTTGCGTCCGGTGTTTGCCTTGAACGGCTCGGTGACCGCCGGAAACGCTTCCCAGACGACCGACGGCGCCGCGGCCACCGTGTTGATGAGCGAAGAAAAAGTCAAGGCGCTGGGCATCAAGCCCATTGCCAAGCTGAAACTGTACGCCACCATCGGCTGTCGTTCCGACGAAATGGGCGTGGGACCGCGTTACGCCATTCCCAAACTGCTTGATAAGGCCGGATTGACCATTGACGACATTGGCGCCTGGGAGATCAACGAAGCCTTTGCCTCGCAGGCCCTTTACTGCATCCGCGAGTTGGGGATGGAAAAATACATGGATCGCATCAATATGAACGGCGGCGCCATTGCTTTGGGTCATCCCCTGGGATGCACCGGCGCCAAGCTGTGCGCCACACTACTGGCCAACATGCAACGCACCGGCGCCAAGTATGGCGTGGAGTCCATGTGCATCGCCGGCGGCATGGGCGCCGCCGCCTTGTTTGAGTTATGCGATTAGGCTTGGCGCCCTAACCGTTTTGACTTTCAAAGTGACGCATGAAATCCACCAGCGCCTCCACTGCCTGCAAGGGGGTCGGGTTGTAAATGGAGGCGCGGCAGCCGCCGACCGAGCGATGGCCTTTAAGACCACCGAGGTCGTTGACCAGGGCGTCGGCCACGAATTTCTTTTCTAAATCCTCGTTGGGCAGGCGGAAGGTGACGTTCATCAACGAGCGGCTGTCCGGGTCGGCCGTGCCGTTATAAAAACGACTGTTGTCGATGAAACCGTAAATCAAGTCGGCTTTTCGTTGGTTGATGGCGGCCATCTTTTCCAGGCCGCCAATGGTCTCCTCCAGCCACTTGAGCACCAACTGCACGGTGTAGACGGCAAAGCAGGGCGGCGTGTTGAACATGGAGTTCTTTTCGGCAAAGGTGCTGTACTTGAGCATGGTGGGCAGGTTGCCGGGGATCAGATCGAGCATGTCGTCGCGGATGACCACCATGCAGACACCGGCCGGGCCCATGTTCTTTTGGGCGCCGGCATAAAAAAGACCGAATTGCTCCACATCAAAAGGCCGGGAGAAGATATCCGAAGACATATCGGCGATCAGCGGCACCTGACCGGTATCGGGAAACGCGTCCCACTGGGTGCCCTTGATGGTATTGTTGGAGGTGATGTGGGCATAAACCGCGTCTTTGCTGAATTGAATCTTCCTGGGGATATAGGCGAAGTTGCGGTCTTCCGACGAGGCCGGCACCTGAACGGTCTTTCCCTGGATCCGGGCCTCCTTGATGGCTTTGGTGGACCAGGTGCCGGTGTTCACATAGTCCGCGGTGCGGCCGTCGGCCAGAAAATTCATGGGAATCATGCAAAACTGCATGCTGGCGCCACCCTGCAGGAACAACACCTGGTAGCGGCTGCTTAGATTGAGCAAGCGCCGGGTCCGTTCAATGGCATCGTTGATCACCTCGTCAAACCATTTGGAGCGATGGCTGACTTCGGTGATGGACATGCCCGAGCCCTTAAAATCCAGAAACTCGGATTGAATCTCTTCCAGAACGGCCCGGGGCAGGGCCGCCGGTCCGGCATTGAAATTATGGATACGTTTTGGGCCCATCGTTTTCCTCCATTTTGCATCGGCATTGGGCGGTACGGTGCGCTTGCCATGTTTGATAAAGCACCCAGTTTATCTTAAAATATGCTCACCAAGTCAATTCAAATTTCCATGGTATTGGACTGGGTCGCTTCATCGGTGAACATCACGAGTCGTGATTCGTGCTTGACACGCAATGGCGAATTGTCCATATTTCCACCGACTTTTGAGCTATACCCGGCAACTTGGCCAATGGAGGGGATTGGGCGATGAAAATTTATCCGTACCCGTCGGATGCCGCAGTCAAGCGTCTTGATCGTATCGTGCAGCGTGGACTGGTTTTCAGCCAAAAGGAGTTGACGGCTGTCCAGCGTATCATGGACGATGTCCAAAAAAACGGGGACCGCGCGGTGATCGAATACACCCGTCGTTTTGACGCACCCGGGCTTGAAATCGCGGACATGCTCGTCACCGAGGAGGAGACGGCGGCGGCTGAAAAAGCGGTGGATCCTAAATTCAAGCGCGCTCTTGAGCGCGCCGTGGACCAGATATCCGGCTTCCATCGCAAGCAATTGCCCCGATCCTGGTTTGACACCCCCAGGCCAGGCACCTACCTGGGGCAAATGGTCAATCCGGTGGATGCCGCGGGTGTTTATGTGCCCGGCGCTACAGGCGGTGAAACCCCACTGGTTTCGTCGGTGTTGATGGG